>DAIDAB010000202.1 GCA_027310845.1 bacterium
TTTCGGAGGAGCGCAAATTTCATGTTTACCTTCTTCATTAACTGTGTAAGATACGATGGAAAGTACATGTTTCATAGGTTAGCCGATGCAATCGAGGATTCGGCCAGATCCCATGGTCAGAGTCACAAAGAGCCGGTAGGCATCGGCCTTCTGGAGCGAGTTTCGTGGCTAAAGAGTTTCAACAATCTAAAGCGCGTCAAAGTTCATCGAACGGTTGAGGAAAAAAGTGAACTCAGTATGCAGCAGTTTTCTCACAATCTTGGAACCTATTTGGATTGTTTCTCCTCCTCTCTATCCTCAATTTCCTCTGATTCATGCTCTTCTGTTTCTTGCTCTTGCTCTTCCTTTTCTGCTTCCTCTGCTGGCTCGATATCTTCGGAGGTAGCAAGTTCCCGCTCTTGTTCTATGGCCTCGGACTCTCGGTTGGTCTCTTTTTCATTGTCGCTTTCGCTATTTCTGGACGCCATGTATGATTCTTTCTACTCTTTCGTATTTATGTCCAAACAATGTGCCAGACCATTCGTCTCTGACTATGAATCGTCAAGGTTGAAACAATTTGCGGAAGTTCTGGTTAGATCAGAAGCGCAAGCAATTAGAGATTCTGTTGCATTACCGAGTGATATTCTCTCAGCATAGAGCGCGTTCACTCGCTTCGGGCAACTGGGCTCAGGTGTTTTCCCGAGGACCTTTCATGAACCATAAGGTGCTCCGGGCGGGACTTTCACATTCGCAAGGAAATGCCTAGATTTTTGAATCCAGGCTCTTCTTCAAGACCCTTGAGAAATTTTGAACCCGCGATCACTGCCTCGAAAGGGCAGTATGCTTGACCGGACTACACCACCGGAGCCTGGGCAAATCGTGCGATTTGTTGCTCTTTTAGCCTTTTCATCGCGTCTGCGACAAAAAGCAAATAACATAACTGGAAACCCATCGTTGTCTTGCATTTGAAGGGCCCGTAGCTCAGCTTGGTAGAGAATGTAATAGGCATGCCAAAAGCGACCGGCTCATAGTATCAAGACATCGAAGCCAAATCTGCCTTCGTGTCTTGAGCTGAGACACCGGTCGGTCGAGGGTTCAAATCCCTCCGGGCCCACTTTTGCTACCTGATTGAGCACTGCGAGTTTCAATGCAAATATTGCCTTTTTTTTAGCAAATAAAAACACGTATCGCATTGGTGAGTTGAGGCAACAAGAGTACTACAATTGCAGAAATATGGTCAACAACCGCGGCGAACACACCGAGGACATTTACATGTGTAGACTGACCGCATTCTGTGGAAAGAAATGATGCGATTCCTAATGAATTTCCCAAGTTTCTACAAAATACGATAGATGGCTTGATGCAGGGTTATGTCAATGACCTTGAAGTTACGGTCAGGTCAAACAGAGAATATCGCGCGCATCAGTATATGATCTCACATTTCAAGGGATTCAAAAGATAGTGGCTTTTTCAAGACAGAATCGGAAAGCATGTTATAACACCGGTGCGCTTTCAAGTTTTTACTCGCTCAATCTTGCGGTCATTGGCGAACCACAAGCAAGTGCAGCTAAAGAAACCAATACGAGTTTTAAGTAAGCAGACCTACAACACTCTCAACGAGCAGAATTTGCACATGAACACTTCCGACATAATTGCAGATCGATTGATTGGATGGGGAGTCAAAGTCGTCTTCGGACTTCCAGGTGACGGCATTAATGGAATGATGGAAGCGCTTCGAACGAGGAGTGATAAAATCAAATTCGTGCTAGTTAGACATGAGGAAGGAGCAGCATTTTCAGCTGTTGGTTATGCGAAATTTACTGGAAAGCTTGGTGTCTGTCTTGCTACTTCTGGACCAGGAGGAATCCATCTACTGAACGGACTATACGATGCGCACTTGGACAATGCACCAGTTCTTGCTATCACCGGTCGCACATATTCTGACCTCATCGGCTTTAGGTATCAGCAGGACGTCGATTTACTGGGACCATTTTCCGCGGTTGCTGGCTACAATCAGATTGTAATGAATGCGTCGCATGCGCAGATGAGCGTGGATCTCGCATGCAAGTTTGCAATCGAGAATAGAGATGTCGCGCACATATCGATTCCCATTGATGTCCAAGAACAAGAATTCTCCAAGAGTCAGGTAACTGAACACAAAGTTCCCAAGAGCACGTCCAACACCCTGCCTGCGATTAGCGTGCCAGATATATCTGGATTAGAGCAAGCAGCGGCTGTTCTCAATTCGGGTAAGAATATCGTGCTATTCGTCGGGGCAGGTGCACTGGGAGCTGGTGACGAGGTAATCGCTCTTGCTCAGAAACTAAACGCTCCCGTCGTTAAATCGTTACTCGGCAAGGCTGTCGTGCCAGATAAAGATCCAGTATGTTTAGGCGGACTGGGGTTACTTGGGACCTCAGCTGCCGAAGAAGCTATGGAAAAAGCAGACTCTCTCTTGATGATAGGGACTTCATACCCATTCAGCGATTTTCTGCCAAAGCCAGGTCAAGTCCAGGCTGTCCAAATTGATATTAGGGCAGATAGAATTGGAACCCGCTATCCAGTCTCGGTTGGCCTGGTTGGGGATTCCAAGGCAACATTAAAGGCGCTAAACCCGCTTGTCAATCCAAACAAAGACGACTCTTTTCTCAAGGAAATGCAAGACAGGATGGCTGACTGGTGGAAACTTATGGAGAAGCGAGGATGTAGGACTGACTTTCCGCTTAAACCGCAAGTTGTCACCTGGACTTTGTCCGATCTGTTGAGTGATGATGCTATTGTATGCTCTGACAGTGGTACTATCACTACATGGGCTGCGCGCTATATCAAAATCAGAAAGAATCAAAAATTTTCACTTTCTGGCACGCTCGCTTCGATGGCAAATGGAATGTCGTATGCGCTTGGCGCTCAGGCAGCTTATCCTGACAGACAGGTTATTGCCATTGTTGGTGACGGGGGGTTCGCAATGTTGATGGGAGAATTTTCTACAGCCGTACGGTACAATCTACCTATCAAAGTAATAGTAGTGAAGAACGGCGCGCTGGGCATGATACGATGGGAGCAAATCGGGTTCCTTGGGCATCCTGAATACGGAGTCAAATTTCAAGATATTGATTTCGTCAAATTCGCCGAAGCGTGCGGAGGCGTAGGATACAGAATCGCAAAATTCGAGGAAGTCAAACCTACACTTTCACAAGCGCTACAAGAGAAAGGACCTGCGCTTGTTGAAGCAACGGTAGATCCGAATGAACCGCCATTCCCTGCAAGACTAGAGCTAAAACAGGTGGAAAATCTTGCGAAAGCGCTGATTAAAGGGGAACCGAATCGCAAAAGAATAGCGCTCACACTCTACCGCGACAAGATTAAGGAACTGTGAAGGAAAAGGAGAACACTTTCATTCTTGAGGTGATGGACAACCTCTCCGAACTAAATGAGTAATTATCACTCAATAATTGAACTCGGCCAGCAATTGATCGGATATACATTTATTGACAGACGTGTTATCTATCTAGTTATGCCTTCACTTACCATATGGATTGAAAATAAGAACTCGTATGACCTAGCTACCGAGCTCGTTCTATCTCTTCAAGAGTCCAAAGCTGTAGTTGTTCCGGTGAGTGCTCCCCAGAGTGATGATCTTAGGACGACGTTGGACTTTCCAGAGCTTCAACATGATGCTAGAGAAAGAATAATGATAGAAGCTTCTAATTGGGCGAATACCAAAGGCCTAAAGGCTATCCCAAAAGTAGG
>DAIDAB010000203.1 GCA_027310845.1 bacterium
CATTCCGGCAACATCCCTCAGAGGGGAACGTTTCAATCGCCTGTCGCTAAGAGATCTGGATGGCTCTCCTTCGTAGTCTATAATCGAGAAGTCCTTGCCAGTGTAAAGGACCTGTCCCAAATGGTAGTCGCCATGTACACGCATTAACACCGAGTCTATCTTCATATGCCTAATTGCTTCAAATTTGTGGGTCACTACATCTTGATTGAAGAGTATCCCCTCGATCTCTTGTCTTGCCACACCTTTCAGAGAATTTGACTTTGCCACTACTTTGAAGACTCTGTTTGCAAAGCTTATCATGGACTGAGAAATTGCTACCTGCTTCAGGTATCCGAACTGCTCAGGCGCGAAGTCGGTATTCTCCACTTCTCTTGATAGAGACAAGTGAAATTCCGCGGTTCGTTGGCCTAGGAGCCTGACCTTCTCCACAAATAAGGGAGTCATTAATTCGACAGCTTTCTCTGGGAGCTCATCGTAGGAAAGTTCTAGGATTGACTTGCCAGTAGAGAGATCTGGAACCTGAATGCCCTTGCTGGAAGGAATCCTTTGAATGAAACTTTGGAATTCGCCCGTGAAGAGGCCCCAGCCATCTCCTTGGTTTCTAACATATCCTTGGAGTATCCCAATTGTGGCAGGTTCGGCCCCAGTTGCTCTGTATTCTATGTGTCCCAAAAAAGGTGGAGTCGCAACATATGATTGTTTTGAAAGCACCTCTCCTATCTCGACTTCTGGGTTCACTCCCTCTTCGACTTTCCTTAGAGTTTTCAATACTAACTGGTCGTCGAAGACATTCGATGAATTGCTTTGCTCGACTCCCAGCAGGCGTACTTTAGAAGACTCAAGCTGTAGAGAACTGATTGTTTCCTCCAACTTTTGGCTTGGGATTCCAAAGATTTCCGATTCTCCGCCTTTGATCACGCTTCTCTTTGCTAGGAGTTGCAACACTCCTTTAGAAAAATCGGGATCGTATACCGCGTCGAAAATCAGCCCGCTTTCACTCCTTTCAAAAGTGACTTTCGCAATCACTGCGTTACGGGCATTTTCTGTCATTGAGACAGTCTTGTCTATAGGAAGGTACTTGACAGGTAATAGGTATGCTTCGGGAAGGCCCTCGCTGTAATACACGTCAATTATCATGAAACTGGAGTAGTTGTTATTCGTTGGATTCGAACCTTCGAGTTCCACCACATCTCTGATCCTTAGTCTTTCTAGCACTCTTCCCTTGCCGCCGAACCAACGGCATTTCCTCAGGTATTGGGGAAGTACTTGAAGCTCAAGTTGTTCTTTGGCCTTTCCTGACAGCATATCTTGGAATCTCTTCTTCAGGCGAATTTCAGGAGTGGTTTGTTTACTTTCTGGCACCGAACTTTGGGGTTTTGTCAGAGCAAATACGTAGTAATCATGCGAACCAAATGTCAATCTGTACATTGATTCTCTGATTGTAGGAAAGGGAGTGCCGCTGAAGACATCTCTAGGGGTGTAACCATTGTACTTGGAGAGGTCCAGTTCAGCCGACTGTGGGTTCTTTGAGAGATTCAGAATTACAACCAGTGCTTCATCGTTGTACACGCGAACGAACGAAAGTATTCTTGGGTTCTCGCAAACCAAAAACTGGACGCTCCCCCTACTGAGTGCCTTGTATTGCTTTCTGGTTGCGATCAGCTTCTTCATCCACCACATCAACGACCTTGAATCGTTCTGTTGGTTGTCCACATTGATCGCTTCGTAGTGATACTGCGGCTCAATAATGACTGGGAGATACAACTTTTGAGGATTTGTTCGTGAGAAACCCGCGTTCAGGTCTGCGCTCCATTGCATGGGCGTCCTAACTCCATTTCGGTCTCCAAGGTAGAAATTGTCTCCCATTCCAATTTCATCTCCGTAGTAAATTACAGGAGTGCCTGGTAACGTGAAAAGCATCACATTCATCAATTCAATCTGCCTCCTGTCATTCCCTAGCAGAGGCGCAAGCCTTCTCCGAATGCCTAAGTTGATTCGTGCCTGCTTGTCCTTGGCATAAACTCGGTACATGTAGTCTCTCTCTTCATCAGTGACCATTTCGAGAGTAAGTTCGTCATGGTTCCTCAAGAACAGGGCATGCTGGCAGTCATCTGGAGGTTTGGGTGTCTCCTCAAGAATATCGATTATAGGAAAACTGTCTTCCATCTGTATTGCCATGAACATTCTGGGCATGAGCGGGAAGTGAAATATCATGTGGCATTCGTCTCCGTTTCCGAAGTATGCAGCGGCATCCGCAGGCCACTGGTTGGCTTCCGCCAGAAGCATCTTGTTCTTGAATTGGCTATCAACGAAGGTTCTCAACTGTTTCAGAAACTCATGAGTCTCTGGTAAATTTTCACAGTTTGTTCCTTCCCTTTCGAAAAGATAGGGCACCGCATCAAACCTTAGTCCATCTACGCCCATTCTAAGCCAGTAGCCAACGACATCATTCATGGCTTCTTGCAGCGCTGGATTGTCATAGTTAAGATCTGGTTGAAAAGAATAGAACCGGTGCCAATAATAGGCTTTGGCGATCGGATCGTATGTCCAATTGGAAGTTTCAAAGTCCCTAAATATTATCCTGGCGTCCTTGTACTTGTCTGGAGTGTTGCTCCACACGTAGAAATCTCTCAGCTTCGAATCTGATAATGCCCTTTTCGACTGGATAAACCAAGGATGCTGATCTGAAGTATGATTAAGGACGAGCTCGGTGATCACCCTGATTCCGCGCTTGTGAGCCTCTCTCAGGAATCCCCTAAAATCATCCAAATTACCGTAAAGACGATTGACGTCATAGTAGTCGGAGATGTCATATCCGTCGTCCTTTAGAGGAGAGGGGTAGAAAGGAAGAAGCCAGACAGCTGTGACACCGAGTTCTTTGAGATAATCCAATTTCGATGTGAGACCCTTGAAATCCCCTATTCCATCTCCTGCGCTGTCGTAGAATGCCTTGACATGCAGCTCGTATATTATCGCGTCCTTGTACCACAAGGGGTCATCTTCAATCATTTCATCCTCGCTCAAGACTACCCCTCCTCACAAAATATTGCCACTCGTCCGAAAGCAGTTCGTACACTTGTGTTCCTTTGCTATGGGAAACGAAAATCACGGGCATAAAGAGTAATCCTAAGAAGGCAGCCATTCCTTGACTTTATCCTTCAACAACCAGCCGACGACTACTCCAGCAGCTACGCCTACAAGGATCGCTATGGACCATGCAAAGGCCCCTATGATTATGTACAAGATTGTTACGTCGATGCCGATGTAGGATAAGGAAACGGTTATTGTTACGAAATATAAAATGACTTTGATCATGTCGCCTACGAAACCGAGATAAAACAACTGGCGTTGCTCAGGCTGCGAACTTCTCTTCACCAATTCCCCAACCCAGTCGGAAAAGATGATGCCTATGATTAGAATCAATATTCCTCCAACCAATCTCGGCAGGTAAGCCAAGAAGGAAGTTACTGAATCTGTGATGAAGGGAAGCTCCAAGCTTTCAATTGCTATTAGAAACGCAGCGATGTAAATTATCCATTTTGTAATCCCCCTTCCCAGCGTTGAGGAGTTGTACCCCGATTTTGCAAGCGTGCGTCCGACTACCGTCTGGCGGATTAAAGAATCTCCACCTGCGCGTGCTACCAGTTTCCCGATCCCTGCGCCGACTAGTCTCCCCATTATCCATCCCGACACTATTATCGCAGCAAATATTATGAT
>DAIDAB010000204.1 GCA_027310845.1 bacterium
ATCACTGTGTTTCCTTGATAAGATTCAGATACGTGTCCTCCAAAGCCGAGGAAGATGGGCGGAAGCTGATCAGTCCTATTTTCATCGAGACGAGCGAAACAAGGAGTCGCTCTTGATTTTCATTCCCTCCGTTAAACCTTATGCGAAGGTTCCTCGAATCGATCTTTTCTACGGCCATCACACCGGGAATTGACGAAATATTCTTGTTAAGGGTCATGTCATCCAGAGGCTTCAGGAGTCCGATTTCAATAGAGCCCGAACCGCCGTTACCAGAGAATCTCGACGTGACATTTTCAATTGTGTCATAAACAAGAAGCTTCCCTTGGTTGATCATAGCTACTTCATCACACACATCCGACACCTCATTCAGGAGGTGCGAACTCATGAAGATCAACCTATTCTTCTTCTTCAGAGTCTTTACAATGTCTCCGACTGCTGCCATTCCTCTGGGGTCGAGCCCTGTCGTAGGTTCATCCAGAAGGATTATGTTTGGTTCCGAGAGAAGTGTCGCCGCCACGTTGATCCTCTGCTTCATTCCCTTGGAGAATTTGCCCACCTTTTTGTCTGACCATTCCTCCATTTTCAGCTCCGCGATCGCTTCCGAAATCCTCTTGTTTCGCTCTTCTCGAGGCACCCCCCTGATTTCTGCTATCATCGAAAGAGCTTCTTTGGGGGTCAAAGAAGGATAGATTTCTGGCGTTTCAATCAGGGCACCGCACGTCTCGAGTGCTTTTCTTTTGTTCTCATGGACCGGAATCCTGTTGATAATTGCTTGTCCCTCTGAGGCTCTGATCATGTCAGTGAATATCTTGAGCGTAGTGGTTTTTCCTGCTCCGTTAGGCCCTAGAAAACCCACGCACTTGTGTCCCTCAATCTTAAAGCTAAGATCCGTCAGGGCGGCGAAGGAACCATATCGCTTTGACAGTTTCACTGCTTCAATAGATGGATTCGTCAATGCTCTACTCTATCCCTGTACTCTTATTTTCCTTTTTTGAAATGATTCTTACTGCTTGCTACTTGGAAAGGAGTCTCCAAGAGAGAACTATTCCTGTCACAGCGAGCAAGGCCGCGAATAGAACCAAAACCCCAAAGTCTATCGCAAGGGTAGTCATACCAGTTGCGCCCAGCAATAATTGCCTTGCTGCATCATTGGCGTAACTCACTGGGTTGACCTTTACTAGGTATTGAAGCCACGTCGGCATTATTGAAGGCGGATACAGCGCGTTGCTTGCGAATATTAATGGAAGGCTCAACAGGTTGATGATCGCCATCTGAGTCTGCCAATCACTTGACTTTAACGCCAGCATGACGAATAGCGAGGACAGTCCGAAGGCCATCAGGAACATGGCTGCAAACGTGCCCAATATGCCGACGACAGTGAAGTTTGATGTATCCATCCCAAGTGCAACTCCTATCACGAGAACGATTCCAGCCAGAATCAGCGACCTGATGACGCTTTGGAGCACTTTGGCAGTCACCACAGCCCCGCGCCCCACGGGTGTGCTCAGAGCCTTGTTCAGGAAACCGAACCTGCGATCAAACACGACTGACATTCCTCCGAACGCTGCAGTAAACAGGATAACAAACGCAAGCATCCCGCCAACCAAGAATGAAAAGTAGCTTGTTGTGCCGAAGAGAGTCTTCATGATGGCGTCTTGCTGAGCTGCCGTGCCTCCTGCTCCGGAGATGAAAGCTCCAAAGTTCAGAGCTTTTCCGAACAGTCCGAGCCAGACTACTGGCTGGATCAACGACATGAAGAGCAGGATCGGGTTCCTGTACCACTTGCCCAAATCTCTATTCGTAAGCGCCCATAGTCCATGTAACGGACTCTTGTTCAATTTCGGGGCTGGTCTGAAAGACCTCTCTTTGTTGATGGATTCTTGTTTCATCTCTACTCGTGAATCGCCAATTGCCGTTTCTTGCGTTGTTGTTGCGGATCTAATTTCTTCTACCATCTCTCTTGCACCACTTTACGCTATTATGACCTTGCCCTGCTCATCGTCCAGCGCTGACTCATCATCTGCATCTTGTCAGTTTCCTCTTCGCGCAGACTCCGGCCAGTATATTCGAGATAGGCCTCATCCAAGGTTGGCTTTGTCAACGAGATTTTTGATACGTGAAGCCCCTTTGCTCGAATTAGATCCATGATTTGGGGCGACGCTTCTTCTCCCAGTTCCGCCTTGATGCGGTAATCGTTGCCTTTCTTCTTCACATCTTTTACTAGGCTGATCTTGGCGATATCTGATGAAATATCGGGCTCTGTCTCCTTTACTCCGACGACAATTACATCTCCTCCCACGCTTGCTTTCAACTCTTCAGGAGTGCCAAGTTTTATGATGTGTCCACGGTCGATGATAGCTATTCTATCGCAAAGCGAGTCTGCCTCCTCGAGATAATGAGTCGTGAGGAAAAGGGTCATGTGATATTATTCTTTAAACATTCTAATGTATTTCCAGACTGCTGCCCGTGTTTGAACATCTAGACCGAGCGTTGGTTCATCCAAGAAGAGCAATTTTGGATAATTGATTAATCCGCATGCGAGCTCAAGTCTCCGGCGCATTCCTACAGAGTAGGTGCTGACCTTTCTGTTTGCAGCGTCTTGAAGTTCGACGAGTTTGAGCAACTCATCAGCGTGTGGTTCTGAGTCACTTCTGGGTATCCCATAAAGATCCGCACAAAGAATTATGTTATTGTGTCCGGTCATGTCCTCGTCAGCTGTGTACTCCTGCGGCACAACTCCGACGTTCCTTCGCACTTCGTTTGGTTGCTTGTGTATGTCATAGCCGCAGATTTCGGATTTTCCTGAAGTCGGCCTGATCAGTGTTGTGAGCATGTTGATCGTGGTGCTCTTTCCTGCCCCATTGGGGCCAAGAAAGCCGAAGATTTCCCCTTCTTTGATCTCGAAGGATACATTATCAACTGCTTTCAACTTCCCGTTGTATGTCTTTGAAAGGTTCTCTACCTTCACGATAGTCGATCTTCCACTCGTTCCGTGCTCCTGAACAGCTACGCTTTCTTGATTTGACATTTTATCAGATTCTCCTTTTTACGCATTTAACCAAAATCATGGACTCGCCCGTACTACAGTCACCTGTTTCGGCTTTAACTCTCCTAATTTCCTGCTGGTCCAATCGGACTGTCTTTCAAGCATCAGAGAATATTCCTTCAAAATGTACTCAGCTTCGCTTTCAGCAATGTGCACTGTCTTCGACTCGAATATTTCATGCCACATCTCGAATTGTACTTTAGTGCCGTCGACCAGAAACTTGCTTAGTTGGTCAGGTTTGATGAACTCCATAAAGATGCGGCGCATCGCGCCCCAGTTCTTCCCTACTTCTGTGAACCTTTCGGTGGCCTGCCTTAGATGCTTTGCTCCCTTTGGAGTGATTTCGTACACTCTTTGAGCAGTTGGCAATGTTTTCTTCGATGGATTTGATTTTATGTAGCTCTCTGAGGAGAATTTCTTCAATATTGGATATATTGAACCAGTACCAGGCCTCCAGGCCCCTTCTGTCTTACCCTCGATCTCCTGCAGGATTTCATAACCATGTGCCGGCTTTAAAGAAAGACTGTGCAGAATATAGTATGCGAGCAATCCCCTAGGCGCTCCCTGCGGGCGCACAAAGCCCCCAAAATGGTAATCCTCCGATCGCTTGCCTTTCATGGTGCTGTTCACTTGAACAGATAAGTTACATAATAT
>DAIDAB010000205.1 GCA_027310845.1 bacterium
TCATCGTACTTATTCTCCTGCCATTCCTAGACAGGAATCCCGCGAGAAGAATTGCCCAGCGACCCAAATTCGTTACCCTTGGGGTTATCTTTGTTGCAGAGCTAGTTTTCCTTGCTTACTGGGGGTTGATAACGCCAGGTCAAATCATTCCTTTAGAACAGGCTATTCTCCTGCTTGGGGGAATCGCTCTCATAATCTCGCTCGTGTCATTGGCAATGTACAGAGTGATTTTCCCTCGGGCAAGAACGACGCTGCCACAAAACCAGTCATCTTCTCTCAGAAGCGTTAAGCTGTGGAATGGGGGATGTTTCGCAGGTCTCGCGGCGTTCGGGGCCATTGCGATTGGAGGATCGCTTGACGCAATTGTCAGTATTATCCTCTTCGGGGCTACAGTTCCGTTGATTGAATACCTTGTTGTCTCGATACTTGGTTTGGCAGCAGTTTTTGTGGCGACGGCTTACTTGCTCTATCGTTCGGATTTGGGAACTGGTCTGATCAAGCGACGAGTCCGTGTATTCGAGAAAGGGTGGCTGAATGACACAAACGAGTAGGATTGTCGCGCTGCTCCTAGCGCTGCAGGTCTTCTGCACAGGGTTCCTCTGGACTCTGGATGCCTTGAACCAAGTCAGCGAGAGTGTGTTCGCGCTATTTGTCGCGGTAGATCTGGTTGCATTTGCAATGATGTCGTACATCTACAGGTCAGCAAGAGTGGACTCTGTGGCAGGAAAGGGGTGGATGCTGGTCGGATTAGTGCTGATGCTAGTAATGATGTTTTCAAGTCTAATCTTGATCTAGCCCGATTCAAGGAATATGGTTTCATGCCGCAGTTGTCCGTTTCAATCAGCCGATGGGCATGAAAAGCGGACATTCTCTGTCTTGAGAAACGACGTCTAGTAATAAATAGCCGACGATGATTCTGGGATTCTGGTTAATATGAACGCGAGGGACGAAACCGTAAGCTCTGTGATGTCAAAGACTGTATTCACACTTCAACCTAGTAGACGAACGTTCGATGCATTGGAAATGATGATTAAGCATGATTTTGGATCAGTCGTCGTCGCAAAACGCGGCAAAATCGTTGGAATAATAACTGAGAGAGACATTGTTCGAGAGATCACTAAGAGCTTTGACTACCTTAACAAGACTCTCAAGCAAACAGCAACGAAACCAGTGACTACGGTCTCGCCAGGTACGCCGATCTGGGAAGCTTTTGCATTGATGCTGCGGAAGAAGATAAGGAGGCTTCCTGTCCTAAAGGGGAAATCACTCGTGGGCATTGTGACGGAGCGCGATCTTTTCAAATGGGTCGTTAAGGTCGCTTACGAACCGGACATCCCAAGAGACATCAGGAAATTGCTTGCACAGAATAGATAGCGGTACCTTTTTCATTGTCTGCTTTGTCTGAACTCCCTCTCCCCGCAGCGAATTCAAAGACCTAGTATTGATTCTCTATTTGAAACCCTCTTGTCAGAGTGAGAGAAATCATAAGGATTCCAGTTTAGTCCGCGTTCTTGACTGATAAATCAGCGATTTGACGCCTCTTCTTAGGGTTGCGAAGCTCATCTTCGAACTTCTAACTCTCAAGTAGAAGATGCCAAGCTCATTGTTGGAATTCCAGAATTTCAAGGTACAACCAAAAAATTTCTCCGGAAATTGAATTCGAAAGAGCGCCAAGTGAGGCCTCAAAGATCATTCGATTGCGAGAATTAGGAGATCGCGATTAAATGATCATATAAGCCGTTCTGCGCAAAGGTTCAGGGCTTGGGGGGACTTGAACGTAAGCAGGTTCGAATCAGATCTATCAAAGCTCGCAAGAAGGCTCACAACAGGTGAAGAATCCAGCGTCAGAGCAAGAGTGGGGCAGGTCAAGTCTGATCTTGTGAAGATGTACAGGGAAAATCTTGTCAAAATCAACCATTCTGTCATAGAGCTCGTTGCAGCAAAGCACCTCATCTTACAAGGTTATGACGTTAGAGTGGAACACAAGATATCTCAGAACCTTGTATGCGACCTTTACGGGAAAAGGACAGGATCAGATATTTTGGTCGAGATAGAAACGGGATTTGTGCCGCCAGCCCACGCTTTGGATCCAGTGACATACTGCAGTGCCAGAATTGCAAGCAAAACTGCAAGATACAGTCCTTTCGCGAAACGGTTTGTGCTGGGAACTACACAATCCAACATATTGACCATACCGAAGATCTACATCGAACATACGCCATCTGAGAGCATGGCAGAAGCAGAACAGGTCAAAGCACTCTGTGACCGCTATTACAATAGCCCTCCCATTGAAACAGAGGCCATAATCGAAGAGCGATTGAATGCAATCTACGTTATTGATGTGGACCGTGGCGATGTTTTGGAGGTGTCACCTGCTGAATACCGAGAGCAGGTCGAGCATCTGAAATTCAGACTTCATCAGGATCCAAAACACTTCGTGGAACCAGAGTGATATGTCATGAGTTTGAAACCGTCGTACCCGCTTTACCTTCCAATGCGGCCTTAGCAAGTTCAAGCGAAGTAATTATCGCTGCTTGACCTCCAGCTTCCACGAACCTCACTGCAGCTTCAATCTTAGGACCCATGCTCCCAGGAGGAAACTGGCCCTGCGCTTCATAAAGCCTACAATCCCCCACACTCAATCTATCAAGCTTGATCTCGTTGGGTTTTGAATAGTTCAGCGCCACCTTTTCGACATCCGTCAGCATCATGAGAATGTCAACTCCAAGGATAGATGCAAGAAGAGAGGCTGAGAGGTCTTTGTCTATCACCGCTTCCACTCCATGTATGTTTCCCTCTTCGTCCTTCACGACTGGTATTCCTCCTCCTCCTGACTGTATGATTAGAAATCCCTCCCCAAACAATTTTCCGATTATCTCGCTTTCGATTATTGATCTTGGATATGGAGACGGCACCACTCTGCGATATCCTCTTCCACTGTCACTAATTATTGTCCATCCCATCTCCTGTCTCAATCTCAAGGATTCCGAGGATGAATAGAATGGCCCTATTGGTTTGGTCGGTTGCTTCATCGCGGGGTCTTCCTTGTCGATAAGGGTCTGGGTTAGCAGGGTGACAGTCTGGAGCTTAATTCCGTGTGACTGCAACTCGTTCCTAAGGCATTGTTGCAACATGTACCCTATCATACCCGGGGTCTCTGCCCCACAGACATCCAGGGGCATTACGGGGAGAGTGTTTCTCGCAATTTCATTCTTGAGAAGTATGTCTCCGACCTGTGGCCCGTTGCCGTGAGTTATGATCAGCTGGTAACCGGCCTCAATCAGTTTGACAAGCTCTTTCGAGGTTCTTCGGATGTTGGCAAACTGTTCCTCTGCTGTTCCCCTGTCAGCATGTTTTAGGATTGCATTTCCGCCGAGAGCGATTAGGACTTTCATGATAGATTCGTGTCTCTTGAGCAACCACCACCTCGTCATTGCCTACGCTAAAAGACTAGGCTCGATCTTTATATTTGATAATTGTATTTGGCTAATAATAGACGCTTTCACCAGTGGTAAAGTGTATGGAGGATTTCGTTATGACCCACTCAGTAGACCTTAGGTTGGCTTAGTAAGAGGATTGAAAGAAGATCTTCGAACTGTGTTGCTCGCTTGGAAAGACTGAGAGTTCAGTTTTCTGCACCCTACAAGTTTTCAAAGCGTGGCGCAAAAGAATTC
>DAIDAB010000206.1 GCA_027310845.1 bacterium
ATCAGGCAAGAGTTGGAGTCATCGGAACTGGCGGTTGGGGAAAGAACCACCTCCGCGTATTAAGCGAGCTGGGCGCATTGCAGTGTCTCTGTGATCTTGATGAATTGAGAGCAAAGCAGTGGTCAGAAAAGTATGGTTGTAAGGCCTATACAGACATTGATAAAATGCTCGAATTAGAGAAGCTTGATGCTGTCACGATCTGCACGCCGACGACTACTCATTTTCAAGTCGCTTCCAAAGTTTTGAAGCGCGGAATCAACACTTTTGTTGAGAAGCCCATGACTGCGACCTCTGCAGAAGGAAAGAATCTAGTGGAAGTCGCAAAGGATTCAGGTGCATTTCTAACAGTCGGATTCATCGAGCGATTTAATCCTGCGGTCGAGGATGCAAAGAGTGCTATCAAAGATAGGGTTCTCGGGGAACCACTTCTTCTTGAGTTTCACAGAGAAAATAAGTGGATGGGAAGGATAACAGATGTGGGCATAGTTGCCGACACAAGCGTCCATGACATCGATACGGCGCGATGGCTCTTTGATGAAGAACCCAAAGTCGTCTTTGCTAGACTCGGACTGGTGATGTCCGAAAAACGTGAAGATTTCGCTGCAATAACTCTTGGATTCGAAGGGAAGAAATCCGCGTTCATTGTGTCGAACTGGGTGACTCCAAAGAGACTAAGGCTCCTAACCATAGTCTGTGCACAAGGCGTGATTACGCTGGATTTCATAACCCAGGAAGTGCGCTTTGATGATGCGGCGGGAACAAGGATTCCCAGGCGGGATTTCAGAGAGCCCCTTGGCGCCGAGATGGCCATGTTACTCGATTGTGTCAAGACAGGGAAACGCCCTCTTATCACGCCGAAGGACGGATTGAACAACACCGTGATTGCAGAAGCTGCCGTTGCAAGCGGCCAGACTGGGAATCCTATTTATCTCAACCTTTGAAAAGAAGTTTGGGAGTAAACCCAAAGTATATATCTATGGAGACTCCGAAAAACCAGGATCGCTCGCAATGGCGCTCAACGATGTCCGCACTCATGGAGAATACATCATGCTCCGAGAGGAGGACATCGAAGAACCAAGTCACAACGACTTGATAGTACTTCAAGCATTAGGCATGAATCTCAATGAAGGGGATGGCGCGCGCTTTTCTTTCCAAGGAATCAGGCGCAAACTCGGAATTCACCAAGAAACACTCTCCCGTGCGCTCCGCAGGCTCGAAAGGGATGGTTTTGTTGTGAAAGACCGTAGAGAATATGCAGTTAGTGGGAAAGGAGAGGAGATCATTTCTCGTCATGCCAAGAGTCAAGAGGAGCATTCCGAGATCTACTCGATCCCTATATTGAGAACAATACTACCTGTCGACGTTGATCCATCTAGACTAGAAGAATCGCTCAACCACAAGTGGTTCGGTAACCTCCGATGGTTTGGTTCTTCAAGGTCTGAGAATGTGACGACACTCACCTGGATAACGGAAGATGGCAAAATGAGACTCAAGGCAAAGATTTCAGGTGGATATCTTTCAATCGAAAGCGAAGCAATTTCGGCGAAAGCAATGTCAGAAGCTGTGAAAGCGGCCTACGCGATCTTTCACCATGTCTCAGAGGCCGTAAGACAACCCGCAATTCGTGTCAGGCCAGAAAGCTATAAAGCTGCCTAGGTGTGACTGGACTCCTAATTGAGTTAGTCATTAACTCTCCTTGTTTTCTATCCTACACTCATCGAAAGGAGAGCATGTTAGTTGACCACAATAGTAGGAATATTGACAAAAGACGGAGTAGTACTATCATCAGACAAGAGGGCAAGTAAAGGGTTCTTCATCGGATCCAAAGTCACCCAGAAAATCCTAAAGATCGACGATACGATTGCAGTTGCAATAGCAGGACAGGTATCCGACGCAGAGTACCTCGTGAACGCAGTCAGAGCCGAGAGAACTCTTGTAAGTCTCCAAAGGGGATATCCATTGTCAGTCAGAGAGACAACCAAGCTGATCGCGAATATTGCGTATCAGGGAATGAAGAGCTACCAACCATACTTTGCTGAATTCATCATTGCAGGAGTGGATGCGAGTGGGCCGCATGTATTGGAGACAGACATGAGTGGAGCACTTTCTGCAGAGAATTTTGTTTCAACAGGCTCGGGAAGCCCGGTAGCATACGGGGTACTCGAGAGTGGATACAAGGAAGGTATGAACCTAGAACAGGCTAGGGTTCTTGCCTCGAGTGCGGTTCAAGCAGCGATGGAAAGAGACCCTGGCTCTGGTAATGGAGTCGATGTAGTTAGCATCCCGAACTCTGCTGCAAATGAGATCATTGTAAGGGCGTGAGAGAAAATGGAATCACAACAGCTTGGAAGAACGCCGTATTTCTACGGGCCTGAGGGCGCACTGGTTCAAGTCGATTTCGCGCTCGAAGCTGTGAACCGAGGGTCAACCACTGTAGGTATTAGGACAAATGAGCATGCGATACTTGCAAGCTACCTCAAGCCGACGAGGCCCTTACTAGATCCTGCAGAAAAGATCTATCAGATCGATCAGCATCTGGGAGCTACTGGCGCAGGCTACATAGGCGACGTCATGAAGTTGATTCAAGAGCTCAGGGTGAATTCACAAAAGCATCGTTTGACGTTCGATTCTCCTATCGATGTCAAAACTGCGAGCGAAGACCTGAGCGCATATCTGCACCAGTACACCATTTACGCAGTGAGACCACTTGGCGCATCAGTGATTATTACCGGGAAGGATCCTACAGGTGTGCAGATGTACCAGATAGACCCAAGCGGCACTTACTTCCGCGGTTCTGGTTTTTCGATTGGGGCAGGTTCCGATCGCTCAATCGAAATAATCCAGAATGGATACAGACCTAATCTCTCTCTGGAAGAGACTGTAAAATTGGCAAAAGAAGCTATCAAGAGTGCCACGAAAGACGACAACCAGGTGGAGCTTGGTGTGGTCTCGAACTCGAGCTCTCGGTTCGAGAAGATTAATCAGGTCCAGGTTCCATCATCAGCACAATAGAGCATAACGCAGCTTGCGAGAGCTGCGCCCATCCTTTTTCTCAGCAATCCTTTTTTCCGTCTGTACGAAAGATATTCTGACCGTATTATGCCTAGACCCAGAAATCTTGAAGAATTGAAGAGCGCATTGCTGTACAATAACACTCTAGATGTCTGGACCGCTCTATGTTCGGAACAGGGCGGAGACTGGAAAAATCTCGATGCATATTTGGGATTCCTTGAGCATTTGAAGGCTCAGTCGGTCAGGCTAGACGTGTCAGTCGTTTGCCCACCAATCAAGGGCTTTTCCGACAAGCCTCCAAAGGCGTACAACATAAAGCTCGATACCGACACCATTCATAAGATAAGACTGTTCCGTGCAGGCCGTAATCATATTACGAACTGAGGATAGGACAAATTAAATACCGCTGATAAGGCGATTTAAGTAAAACAAATCATTAATCATAGGAGGCTCTTGGAATAGACTTGAAGAGAAAACTACTTGACATATTGGCATGTCCGATCGACAAACATTACCCGCTTGAACTTTTCGAATTAAAATCCGAAGGGGAACTAATTGTCGATGGCGTCTTGGTGTGCACGCAATGCAGTAGGTTCTATCCAATAATTGACGAGATTCCGTTGATGCTTCCGGAT
>DAIDAB010000207.1:0-337 GCA_027310845.1 bacterium
ATTGTTGACTTTCCTGATCCAGGCAGACCGCAAAACCAGATGACAGTTCCGGATATGCTCAAGGTTCGCGCACCAGACGCTCGAGATCTTTGTGGATTCGCGCGCTTCTTGCGGCTAGCATGTTTATCCTAGAGTGAAAGCCCACCTCGACGGAATCGATTTTTCTCACCCTTGCAAGATCAGAAAAGACACATCCCGCTTCTTTTGCTATGAGATATCCAGCAGGAGAGTCTATGCTTCTCGCACTACCTGGTTGCGCGAATATCAGAGCGTCAAGAGTCCCCTCGCCTAATAATGATAGGCTGATTGCGGCGCTACCTAGGATCCTAAATTTGTA
>DAIDAB010000207.1:347-3626 GCA_027310845.1 bacterium
TCTTTACGAGCCTTGTTATGAGTTTCTTGAAGTAGTCAATGTCGCCGCATTCGATGCCAAGCGTCTCTATGCGTTTTGATTCTTTTGAATCGTTTGGTTTCATGACTTTTCCGTTGTGATATGCACCATGTCCTTTGATCGCAATGTACTCATCATCTGTCATGATGCTCTGCACCAGCGCAATGTCCACATCCCCAAAGCGTCTCTCTTGTGAGGGGCGCATTTTCTTCTTTACTCCGAGAACTGCGAGTGAAAGAGAAAACAGAGGAATTCCGACCTGAGCGTTGTGCGAACCATCAAGAGGATCGCATATCACAATTGGCCTAGGTCCATTATCTTTGACTCTTGCTTCGCCAAGCTCTTCCGAAACAAACACAAAGGAGTCTTCGCCGAGGTCGCGACGAAATGAGCTGTGTATGGCGTTCTCAGAGACCTCGTCGATCCTCAAAGTCAAATCTCCTCCTACACCGCGTTTCACGATCTTTCTTCGAGAGGCCTCGTCATAGTTAGCTAGAATCGCTCTGCGTCCAGCCCTTGCAGCTTTTCTTAGAATCGCGAGCCATTCCTGTTGAGTGAGATTTGCCAAATATCCATCATCTCTTTGTATGAAATCGCCTAGGCTACAGAGGGCTCTATCAGGTACTCGTTGACCTTCGATGGGTCAAATGAAGATGAATTCAGGACGTTGTGAGCGAAATTGAATATCTGGCGCCTTGTTTTCACTGAAAGCGTCGGATACCAGAGCGGTGAGGCGATTACAAGCGCTCTAAAAGTGTAAAATAGTGGCATTGCTTCCAGAATCTTCGTATCTTTGCTTTGCTCGAGGTACGTGCGCATGAACTCATCAAAGAGAGTCTTGAATTCGCCTTCGAGCTTCCCATACTTTCGAAGAGAGTAGAAAATGTAGTTAATTGAGAGCGCGCACACGTCGTCAGCAGGCTCTCCATAGGCACCCCGGCTGCGATCCAAGAGCAAGAAATCGGTTGAGTTTCGCTTTGTGTCCTTTGAAAATAGTATGTTCCAAGGGTGAAAATCCCCATGCACCATTGAGAGCCTTTCGACGCTCCATTTCAATCGCCAGCGGTGCTCAACGCACTTTTTCTCAATTTCCGCAAGCTCTCCTTTCTTCAGGAAATCTGTCGATTACTCTCGGGGGTAACTGTATGCAAGGCCAAAGATGCACTCACCATGTCCTAATGTGTCCCTGATTTTTCTCGCGTATAGCTCTGTCTCTCTTTCTTCAGGCTTTGCCTTATGAATTAAGACAAGATATTCCGCGAGAGCTCTTACACGAGGAACATCGTAGCTTTCAAGCTTTCCCTCCGTCATGAGCCTGTCAAGATCTTTGAAGTACTCAACGCCCTCTACTTTTGGGCGCAGGATGAAGAACTCCTCAGAATCACCAAGTGAAATCATTGAGGAGTCTCTCTTTGCAAATGCGCCTAAATCCTGAACCTTACAATGCTTTGGAAGATCTCCCCATGTGTCGTAAGAGAGAACAAGGTTGTCAACCCTGTCTGCTCTAAAGTCGTGGCCAAAACCTTTGCCTATTCTCATCGTGGAAATGATTGATTCCTTTCTCTTCCCGCGAGTCTTGTACACGACGAGATAAGGGATTCCATACCCAAGCGTCTTGATATCCTTGCTCTTTGGAATTGTCTTATCTTCGCCGTATTCGGATAGTGGCCCAAAATACTCAACTTTCACGTCCTTTGTTTTCAAGAAATCTCTCAGGTAATTTTGGACTTGGCTTGCTGATGGTGTTCGCATGATTTGTCTTTCACTGCACATTGAAAAAGTCTAAACTTTCGCGCTGATAGATGCGAACGTCTCCGAAGATGGCTATTAAATCAATATCTGGAGATAGCTGGGAGAGCCGAGATCATCAGCTACACTTGTCGAATAGCTCACTTTGGCAGCGATGTGCTCAGGAATCGTCTTAAACTACTACATGATGAGCCTCGGGATCAAGGACTTGAGTCTTGAACTTGTTTCAGATCTCCTTTCACCGAGCAAGTAAAAGATCTAGAAGAAGAGCAGGGAAAAAGAGTCGCAGATCGACTTCCTTCCTCATCCTTGCAGTCGTACTTATTATCATTGCAGTGGCGTCCAGCGCCATCTTTTTCATGGGCCAGAAAAATTCCCCAGGAACGAACACAACAACGAACCAATCATCTGGCAAACTGGTCATACTCTACGTAAATCAGGGGAACGGGTTGGTCAACGAATCAAAATTCCCGTCATTGGTTTCCTTGGCGAAATCTCAGGACTTCAATACGATTTTTTTTCAGGTCTACAGATCTGGAAATCTGATGTTTTCATCCGATGAGATGAAGTACTTTGTCGCAGTTGCACATCAAGACAATCTTCGAATCTTCTTTGCATTGTACTTCACAAACTCAAGCCAAGTGATTCCAGGCTCAATCTATGGACTAGGCGAGGACGGAATCAGCCTTGACATGTCCACTCTAAATTTCAGTTCACAGAGTGCTCTTCTCTCCACTCTAAAGCTGGATTATCATGGAGGTCTCACGGCGGTCACAACGACGAATTTCACGACCACTTTGAATCCCGACATTTTGATACTTGAAACATATTCACTATTTTACAGAAACTACATTCACCCAGGAATCGTCGCAGGAGTGGAAGTCCTAGCAACTTCAAGCAAGGCTGATTACTAGTCGCAGGTACAGTATGCTCTGAATAATAGCGACGGAGTCATGGTCTTCGACTATTACGGGCTGCTAGTGACAGGATACTAAGACAAGTTGCTTTGCGCTTACGGCTGCCAGGGTACGTACCACTTCAGGTATTGTCGTTTCTCATCCTGTTTGTCCTCATCTACTTTATCCCTTCTTTCTTTCTCCACTTCAGTCAAGTCCTCGGCAGGTACTACTACATGATTAAGCCTGATCTGATCCACCTTGAGGCAGCAAGGACATTGAAGCTCTATGCACTCGGTCGCGGTCTCATGACTGCAGACCTCACAATAGCATACATCGTTTTTCTTTTTACTTACCAACACTCAAAATCCCCAGTTGTTATGCACCGGCGCCGTCATCGGCGAAGCAAGAATCAATCGTCTTCTTGTCATCATGCCAACTACCAAGGCCACCAACCATTCCAGTTCTGATACTGTATTTGAAAATCCTCTGCCTCTTCCTCTTCTCCTTTTCGCTAAAATCATCTTCTGGAACAGCAGGATGATTTAGCATGATCTGGGCTGCTTTAAGACAGCATTGGCATCCAAGGTCTATGCACTCATTTGCAGTTTTATGG
>DAIDAB010000208.1 GCA_027310845.1 bacterium
CACCATGTTCAAAAGAGAGAGAGCTGAAGAACTCCTTTCCGACTTTCTAAAGAATTCTGAGACGACAGATACAAGTTTAGCTTTTGTTACTGAGTCTCCACTTGCAAAAAGGGTGACGTCATGGCCACGACGAACCAGCTCCTCGGTAAGCATACTCACAACTAGCTCGATTCCGCCGTAAGCTACAGGAGGAACTCTTATTTCCAATGGCGCTACCATTGCGATCCTCATATGCAGACACATCTACGAAGTGGACCTCATGAATTTATACCAATCTCTCAATTCTCGGGAGAGAATTGACGAAAACTTTCTTCGAGTACTTAGCATACTGACTCAAAAACCCAACTGGCTCTTTCTCGAAGTTGTAAGTTGAGGAAATTAACTGTATCATTGCTTTTCAGAACATGAACTAAATGGAATCAGTGCAAATTCACAATTCGCTTATACGGGACTAATTTGAATCTCTATCTAGATGAAAGGATCTCCGGGTAATATGTTCACACCACACAATAAGTTAGGCGGAGACAGTCAAAGTAAGAACAAAGTGGACACCCTAAATCACATTCGGCTTGATCGCCTTTCGGGATTTGTCTCCCATTTCGCTGAAAAACCTTCGATTGATATTATCAACGGTAATAGCTTCATGGTCACCTCAAAATCTGGCGATATCTCTGAGGTAGGTCATGGTATTTTCAGAAACGACACTCGTTTCCTATCGCGCTACGTAGCTAGAATAAATGGCAGAACTCTAACCACACTTACCTCGAACAACACAACCCATTACTCAGCCGCCTTCTATATGACTAATCCAGATTGTCCAGTTATTGATAATGGCAGCGAGTCAAGACCCTCACACCATGTCGAACTAGGCAAATTCATTCGAAAGGAACAACTTGCTATTCATAGAAGGAGATTCATTGAGGAGGATGTTCGTGAGGAATTCTTTGTAACAAATGTAGCGGAAGAAGATTTGATTTTCACACTTTCGTTTGAGTTGGACTCTGACTTCGCGGACTTGTTCGAAGTGAAGTCATTAGTCTTCATGGAGAAACCTGATCTTGTTCAAAATACGACTACCGATCTAGATGGAGAAAGGCGAAATGAAGAAAAGTCAAAAGGGATTTCGAAGAGCTACCTCAGACATGAAAACGCCTTCAATTTCAAATGGTCTGACAAATTTACAAAATTCAAGGCACAAACTCTCATTTGGTTCTCAAAGCGCGGCCGGGTTCAGAAGTCTGGCTCTATTTCATTTGACATCAAGTTAAAACCAAAGAAGACATTTCACGTGACAATTGTTGCCATTCTGCTTACCGACCGAGAGAGAAAAAGAGGAAAGTACACTGATCAGTACTTTCAGAAGGAGGAAGAGAAGATTGAAGACGCGTTGAATCGATGGAACATAAATGTCCCCAAGCTCCAGACTGACTGGGACGAGCTAAAGCACTCCTACTACCAAAGCTTGGTCGATATCGTCTCACTTCGTATGTCAGATCCGCTGTCTCGGCACAAATGGGAACTTCCAGCGGCTGGATGTCCGTGGTTCATGACGCTCTTTGGACGCGATACGCTCATCACTGCATATCAGACGATTCTCTTCGGTCCAAATCTTGCCCGCGGCGGCATCGAGGCCCTATCTGAGTACCAAGCTACAAAGATGGACGCCAACAAGGATGCTGAACCAGGAAAGATAATCCATGAACTGAGGTACGGGGACTACGCTTCAAGGAGTGATCGTTTTCCCTATTATGGTACGATTGACGCCACGCCACTTTTCTTGATCGTAGCCTCTGAAATCTATCGATGGACGAAAGACTATAGTTTCGTCAAACGTTACAAAGAGAACATTCTTCGCGCTCTATCCTGGATAGACAGCTATGGAGACCAGGACAAAGACGGTTTCGTTGAATACAAGACGGAATCCAAAGACGGGCTCGCAAATCAGTCCTGGAAAGATTCATGGAATGGAATCCAATACTCCAACGGAAAAATCGCCAAACCTCCTATCGCGACATGCGAAGTCCAGGGTTATGTCTACGATGCAAAGATTCGGACCGCTGAAATCGCGAAAGACGCGTGGAAGGACAACTCTCTTGCCAAAAAGCTCTTGGATGAAGCGAACGAACTGAAAGAGATATTCGATGAGAAATTTTGGATTGAAGACAAGGGCTACTATGCAATCGCTCTGGACAAGGACAAGAAGCAAGTGGACTCGATGACATCAAACAACGGCCAACTCTTCTGGAGTGGAATCGTCTCAACGGATAAAGTCAATACTGTCACCGAGAAATTGCTGGACGAGACAATGTTCTCGGGTTACGGCATCAGAACAATGTCCACAAAAGACAAAGGCTATAGCCCGATCGGTTACCACGTAGGATGCGTCTGGGTCCATGACAACAGCATAATCGCAAACGGATTCGCAAGGTATGGTAAGAAGAAAGAGGCAAACAAGGTGATCGACGCAGTCCTCGATGCTGGACCGCACTTTGGATTTACTTTTCCAGAGACTTTTGCCGGCTTTCCAAGATACAAAACAGACTTCCCTGTTCGTTACCCAACCTCCTGCTCTCCTCAAGCTTGGGCAGCTGGATCAACGCTCTTGTTTCTAAGGACACTGCTGGGACTAAAACCCTCTTCTAACAAAAAGAGAATCGAAATGGATCCAATTTTTGACAACAAGAAAACCATCATCGAACTCGAAGGCATCAAGGCGTTTGGAAAAACATTCAACATCGAATTACAAGAAGGGTCAAAGCATCAAGTTATCCAAACTGATTAGGCGATTCTAAAATGCTAGCGTGACACCTTTTAATATACCAACCATTTTCAGACTCGATTCCGCAAGTCTCCTTTTTAAAAATCCTCAGTAGATGAGGGGTGACAGTTTTCGAAAAGAGCGCTTTCCTGCTGCAATATCAAAAAAGGAGGAAGCACAGAGACTTGATGTTTTTCTGTAAACATCTTTAGCTTTTCGTAGAATTGGATGGTTGGGCCTTAAGAGACGCTCCAGCAACCGGTTCTGGCACCTGCTGCTTTTGCTCTTCGGGTACAGTAGAAGTAGCTGAAGCAATGAGTTTCAAGAGATCCTCTTTTGACCCTTTCAGAATTACTTTGTCTCCGACGCTCTGCACGTGATCTACATTGATTAAGACTCTAGTCTTTCTGAACCGGTGCCTCAGGTGGTGTTCTTCCGCGACATCTTTCTCCAATCGAACTTCAAGGGAGTTCAATTTCCATGTATTCTCATCGAATTCGGTGTCCCTAATCTTACCGAGCTGGAACCCGTCCGACCCGATTACTTCTTTCCCCACAATTTCATTTGTTAACATTTTTCGAAGATTATTCCCTTTTGGTTGCATATAGACGATTCTCTCCTAAAATCTTTTGCGCATGGGGAAAAGATACCAACCCGCAAGTTCTGCGTAAACGGTCAACGTTTGTGGAGTTTGGAGAAGTCGCTCTTCTTTCCTTGACTTCCATCCATGATCCCAATAGGTCAAATTGGACGGACGGAGGTAGCTTTTGAGGATGATATGGGTCCACCAGGTTGATCCTCGATTCGTTCGTTCTGGCC
>DAIDAB010000209.1:0-3331 GCA_027310845.1 bacterium
CTGCTAGTAATGTCGGTTCAATATCATATCCAAGTTCCCTCTTTATTCGATTAATCAGTTCCAAGAGCCTAATCTCCTCTTTGAGGCTCAATCCATAGCCAGTCTTGATCTCAAAAGTCGTGGTGCCACATGAAATCATCCGGTCTAACCTAGCGCGGGTCTGAGAGATCAGCTCTTGGTCGCTTGCGCGCCTAGTTTGCGACACAGTCTTCTGAATCCCACCTCCTCGACTTAGAATCTGAAGATATGAGAGCCCCGCAATTTTGAGCTTAACATCTTCAACGCGGCTTCCAGCAAAAATCGCATGAGTATGGGAGTCCACAAAGCCTGGGAGAACCAACCGATTGTTCGCACTGATCTCTCGTGAGGAACTCGTGTCAATTCTGTCAGAAACATCAGATCTTCTTCCAACGAAGCAAATTACGCCCGAGGCGGCAGCGATGCACATTTCTTGAGGTTTATTGATGATGCCGAGCGAGTCCATGTTTGGTTGAACGACTGGAAAATCGGAATGTCCACGCATTGTCAGGAGCTGACCGATATCTCTGATTACAAGATCGGCTTTGATCCTTGAACCAGCCATAGAATCCAATCCGTGCAGCTTGTTTGTTGCTTGACCGGTATTAAAGATGAAGAAAAGCTTGCAAATATGATTTACATATTAGTTTCAATCTTTCTTAATGCTAGATTCAAGACTTGATGAAACACGCTGTGAGATCTCCGCGAGGCAGAGATATTTCCTGCAAAGGTTGGCAACAAGAAGGCGCTCTTCGAATGCTAATGAACAATCTCGACCCAGAAGTAGCTCGCGATCCAGAAAATCTGATAGTCTACGGAGGTACCGGAAAGGCTGCTAGTAACTGGGATTGCTTTGATGCCATTGTTAAATCTCTCCATGGGCTCGAAAACGAAGAGACGCTTCTTATTCAATCTGGCAAGCCTGTTGGAATTTTCGAGACGCATTCCGGCTCTCCCCGTGTTCTGATCTCAAACGCGATGCTCGTCCCAAACTGGGCCACCTGGGAGCAGTTCTGGGATCTCGAGGCAAAAGGACTCACTATGTATGGTCAAATGACGGCGGGTTCTTGGATATACATTGGAACGCAAGGGATACTGCAAGGAACGTACGAAACGCTTGCAGCGGTCGGGAACAAGAAATTCAACGGCACTCTTTCAGGAACGATAACCCTGACTTCTGGATTAGGAGAAATGGGTGGGGCACAGCCACTGGCGGTCACCATGAATGAAGGCGTGGCCCTTGTTGTCGAAGCTGACGAGGGCATGATAGACCGAAGAATCAGGTCTGGTTACTGTGATGTGAAAACGTCGAGCATCATTGAGGCTCTCTCGATCGCGAACAATGCGAAGCAAGAACGCAAGGCTGTGTCTATTGGACTCTACGCAAATGCAGCGGAAGTCCTTCCGGAGCTTATTTCCCGTGGATTCTCCCCAGACATTGTCACTGATCAGACTTCTGCACACGATCCGCTAAATGGATACATTCCGAAAGGGTATGATGTAGCTGCAGCGTCAGATCTTAGGCGTGCTGATCCGAAGAAGTACCTATTACTTACCAAACAGTCGATTGCACTGCATGTGCGCGCCATGCTCAAGTTCCAAGAAAAAGGAGCAGTAACATTCGAATACGGCAACAATATTCGGAAACAGGCATATGATGCTGGTATCAAAGACGCATTTCTAATCCATGGCTTCGTGCCAGAATATATCAGACCTTTGTTTTGCGAAGGAAAAGGGCCATTTCGATGGGCAGCGTTGTCGGGAAGCAAGGACGATATCTACGAAACGGACAGAATGATCATGGAGGCTTTTTCAAAGAATAAATCGCTTGCACGATGGATAGAGAAGGCCCATGAACGAGTGCAGTTTCAGGGGCTTCCCGCAAGAGTCTGCTGGCTCGGGTATGGGGAGCGCGCGCGTTTTGGAAAGATGATCAATGATGCAATAGCCTCGGGAAGGATTGAAGCTCCTGTTGTAATAGGTCGCGACCACTTGGATTCTGGTTCTGTGGCCTCCCCCTATCGCGAAACAGAAGGCATGATAGACGGAAGTGACGCGATTGCAGACTGGCCAATTCTGAATGCATTGTTGAACACAGCCTCGGGTGCCTCATGGGTGGCAGTTCATCATGGAGGAGGGGTAGGGATAGGATACAGCATTCACGCAGGGCTGGTTGTCGTCGCAGATGGAACACAAGAGATGAAATTACGGCTGGAGAGATGCCTCACAAATGACCCGGGAATCGGAGTTGCCAGACACGCAGATGCAGGGTACACATCTGCATGGAAAGTGGCTGAGGAAAAGCACATCAAGATTCCCATGAAACCAAAACTGAAAGAAACACGCGTGATTGACTGAGAGAAAGAAGCGATTTGATAGAAGGAAAAGTAGTCCTGGATACAAGTATAATTATTGACGGAAAGGCCAGCGAGCTGGTTAGCTCAGGAGAGATTCCAGTAGGGGCGGAGATCATCGTCCCCATGTCAGCACTAGATGAACTGCAATCGCAAGCATCACGCCACAAAGAGGAAGGGTTTACCGGACTCAAGGAGCTCACGAAATTGCGAGAACTGTGCAATCAAAAGAAGATCTCTCTAACGTACACAGGCCAGCGGCCAACGATGGAGGATATTCGACTTGCAAGAGGGGGAAGGATTGACGCGCTTATTCGAGATGTTGCCAAAGAGTGCGACGCAACCCTGCTCACCGCAGATTATGTGCAAGCGCTCGTCGGAAGTGCGCAGGGGATCAGGGTCCGGCACTTTATATCAGAGGTGAAAACTAGGGGACTCGAGTTCGAGCGCTATTTTGACGAGCACACTCTTAGTGTGCACCTTAAGGATGGCGTCCAACCCTGTGCAAAAAAGGGACTACCTGGGAATTTCATCTATATTGCCATAGGAGAGAACGAAATCCAAAAAGACGACCTTGAAAGGATGGCGAAGGAAATTGCCGAAGCCTCGCGGGTATCGCCCGAAGGTTCGATCGAAATCAGCAGGAGTGGCGCCTCTGTCTACCAGCTTGGAGCTTACAGGATAGCAATCGCACGGCCACCTTTCGCGGATGCGCTTGAAGTCACAATCGTAAGACCACTTGTGAAAATGACACTGAAGGATTATGACCTTTCAGAGAAATTAGAGCAACGTCTCGCAAAACAAGCTGAGGGAATCCTCATTGCTGGCCCTCCGGGGTCCGGCAAATCGACGCTAGCGAGCTCGCTTGCCGATTTCTACCTGGCGCAGAAGAAGGTGGTCAAGACATTCGAATCTCCAAAGGATTTGCAGGTATCAAAGGGGGTCACTCAGTATGGAGC
>DAIDAB010000209.1:3341-3576 GCA_027310845.1 bacterium
CGAAGGAGATTTTGAGAAAACTGCCGAGATCTTACTTTTGGTCAGACCTGATTACACCATTTACGACGAGGTCAGAAAGACGCGAGATTTCGAAATCTTTGCAGACATGCGTCTTGCTGGAGTTGGAATGGTCGGCGTTGTCCACGCAAGCGACCCGATCAACGCTGTACAGCGGTTCATGGGCAGAATTGAACTGGGAATGGTTCCACACATCGTGGATACTGTGATCTTCGTG
>DAIDAB010000020.1 GCA_027310845.1 bacterium
GTTGAAAAGCAAACAACAAGTCAGTTGGGGCGAGCTGTTCAGCTGTCCACTCTCTTTGAAATAGATGGAAAGACACTCGCAATCCTAACTGATGCGAAAAACAACAAGACAATTCTCAGCGATGCCCCATCAGAGCTCGGAGAAGAGGTAGGTCTTCTGCTAAAGGGCCACGAAGCTACTCCAGGAGTGCAAACCGACCTAGACACAGGAAGCAAAGTCGAAGGCTACGGTGTCTTCACTTTTCCATATGGACCAGTGACCTCAGGTATCTCTGAAGCAGGCGGTTTCAAATTTCTTACCTATGGAGAACGAATTGTGAAAGTCATCCCCTCCATCAACTTCAAGAAAAGAGGCATCGAGCAAAGAGCCATAGGCATGAAGCCAGATGACGCCTTGTTGCTTGTTGAACGATCGGCTGGTAACTTCGCAGCATCTTATTCTACCTGCTTTGCGACGTCCGTCGAAAACGAGCTGGGACTCGAAGTTCCCCAAACCGCAAAATGGATCAGAGCAGTTGCAATCGAACTCTAGCGGATATATAATCATCTCAATGTCTTTTCACGAGAAGCTGAAGCCGCAAGCCAAAACGTCGCAACTTATCAGACGAGCGCGCTAAAGGAAAGGGTTCTAAGACTAAATGCGAAGTATTTTGGCCACAGATATTTGTTTGGTTTCAATGAGATCGGTGGAGTGAGATCTGACCTATCATCTCCAGAAAAGAGGAAGGGACTTTTCGGATCGGTGCGTTCGATAACTAGGGAGTTCTCCGAGATAGTCGATTATTTTCTCTCGTCAAGAATATTCTTAGACAGGTTGCAAAATACGGCACGACTCAGCAAGGAAGACGCACTATCCCTAGGCGCTGTTGGGCCGGCAGCTAGGGGATCTGGAGTAGAGTGGGACGATCGGATCGCATACCCCATCGAGCCGTACGGAGACATCTTTGTGGCCATGGAGACAGACAATGGAAAAGACGCAATGGCTCGAGTCATGGTCAGAATAAAGGAGATCACAACTTGCACAACTGTGTTGGAAGAGCTGCTAGACAAAATGCCGTCCGATGGAACCAGAACGAAGGCAATTATACCTTCTGCATCTCACGCAGACTCGGATTTTTCTTTCTGTAGGATTGAAAGTCCGAGTGGGGATCTTATCCAAGCTGTCAAAATTGGCGAAGATCAGAAGATAAGGAAACTGCACATCAGGCCGGCTTCGCTCGCAAACTGGCTGCCATTTGCAAAAAGTCTAGAGGGAAACGTATTCACAGACTTTCAGTTCTCATTTGAAAGCTTTGGACTCGTGTATGCGGACTCAGATAGGTGAAGGGGAACAAATAATGGTAAAGCTATGGGTTCTTCGCGGCTTAAAGAAAGGAATCCTAACTTCAAAATATCCGAATAAAGCACCCACAGAAGAAGAAATCCCCATCAAAGCGATTCCCCCAGCTGCAACCGATTCATCGGATTGGGAAGAGGGACAGAAAATATGCCCAACTGGAGCTATTGAAACGGAGGCAGGACGGAAAGCGGGCCGAATTCATACTGGAAAGTGCATCTACTGTCAGAGATGCTCTGTGGCAGGATTCGAATTTTCCAATACTGCGAATTCTAACAGCCTTCAAGCAAATTTTGCCACTGATGTAGGCGGGAGACTCTCCAACGCTGAAGTGTTGAAGCGCTATGAGAGCAATTGGAAAACCTTCAAAAAATCATTTCACATCCTAATGATTGATGTTGGCTCGTGCAACTCTTGCAATCTTGAGGTACTGAACTTATCAAATCCATACTACGACCTCAACCGTCTTGGAATCTTCCTCACAAACTCACCAAAACACGCTGATGCCCTTATCGTAGTGGGTGCGCTTAACAAAGCGATGTTCGATATTCTCAAGCGAACGTACGAAAGCATTCCGAACCCAAAGCTTGTGATTGCCGTTGGAGCCTGTCCGATAAGCGGAGGAGTCTTTCAAGGCACTGAAAGTTTCGTTTCTCCGGTTCGAGACATTATTCCTGTGGATGTGGATATTCCTGGCTGTCCGCCGAGTCCGATCCAGATTCTTCAGGGTTTATTGATTGCCATGGGTACAATGAAACCTAGCTATTCTGATGATCCATCAACCAAGCCGGGCACCAGTACAATGTCAACTCGCAAAGAGGAGGCCATTGTCTAGCAGTTGACTGATTATTTCCTTACGAGCATTCTTGTCGCAATCTTCGCCGTTTTTGGCATTGCAATTACCGGAGGCACTGTATCAAAACGTGCATCTTACTCTCTAGGAGCTCTGGGATCTGCCCTCGGAGTGGCCCTTTCATTGGCCGTTCTGCTCGGGAATAACACACTTAGGTACACTCTTTGGAGTGTAACGCCATCCAGTTCGGCTCAAATCGCAATTTCACCATTCAACGCGTACTTTCTTCTAATCTCCAGTCTCGTCTGGCTTGGAACATGCATCTATTCGCTAAGATATGATGACGACTATCCACAATCACTCCCCTCACTACTCTTACTGACAATATTATCGATGATAGTCATCCTAGTATCTGGTGATGCAATTCTCTTCCTGATTGGTTGGGAATCGATGACAATCGCATCATTCTTCATGATATTGGAGGGAAAGGGAAACAAGAAGGGAGTACTCAACGCGGCGTACCTGTTTCTTGCTTTTGGAGAGGGTAGCAGCGTTTTTATCATGCTTGCGTTTTCAGGAATATTTGCCTCATTTCATTCCCTTGACTTTCTGTCAACAACTTCGGTAATCGCAACTGGTCCAATTGCATCATGGGTATTTGTTACAGCTCTCGTCGGATTCGGATTGAAGATGGGTATTGCACCCTTTCACATGAGCGAGTGGCTACCCATTGCTCATTCAAGTGCGCCATCTAACGCTTCTGCTCTACTTTCCGCCACCTTGACATTGATGGGAGTGTATGGATTGATCGATATTGTAACGCATCTTGCTCCGTATGAGCTTTGGTGGGGATGGATAGCTCTGGCTATAGGCGGCATATCCGCGATGCTTGGAGCGCTTTTCGCCTCTGCATCCGAACATACCAAGGGGTTGCCAGCGTACAGCACAATCGAAAACAACGGTCTGATCGTCGTTGCAATCGGCGCCTACATTCTTGCATCTTACTACAACCTTTCTTTGCTCGCGGACCTTGCCCTAATCGCGGCGCTGTATCATGCCTTCTCGCATTCAGTCTCCAAGGGATCGATGTTTCTACTTATGGGATGGGTGAGCAAAATTAAGGGAAGTTTTGATCTAAACGTTCTTGGCCCAGCTGTTTCAGGCAGCAAGCGAGCTTCCTACTTTGCTGGACTATTCACAGTGCTCTCGCTTGCGGCAGTGCCGCCTCTCGCGGGATTCGTTTCGGAATGGATGATTTTGGAAGTACTTTTCCAGTCATTCAGGTTTGGAGATGTTGGAAGCCAGATAATCGGAACACTAGTTGGCGCAGTCGCGGCACTCGCAGCTGGGATCATCGTTATTGCGATGACAAAAGCCTATGGCTTTGGAGTCTTGTGGTATAACCCACAAAGTGCCCGACCCGGCACATCAACCGATAACCAAGCAGGTGGAGGCAAGAGATCAGAGCAAATCAGCACCAGCTTCGTCTATTTTATTGCTCTGATTATAGGAGTAGGTGTTGCAGCACCTGGCATCTTTTTCCTTGCGTCGGATGCTTCTGCTCCGATTCTGAATGGCAATGTTTTCAGCAATTTTGTCACGGGTTTGCTTGGTGTCCCTGCATATTTTGTGATAATATCAGGAAACCCATTTGGCGGATTTTCGCCCACGTTTACCGCAATCTTCATGCTGGGTTTGCTCATAGTGCCTTTCCTGATATCTCAGATGGGTGGTCGTTGGCGCATACGTCGGACTTCTGGATGGTTTAGCGGTCGTTCCCAACCAAATACTCCTTTGGATCTTTACAACTCCTTCGGATACAGCACTCCAATCAGAATAATGCTAAGGTTTCTCTTTAGGACCAAGGAAACGATAGTACATGTAGGGACTGTCAGAAAAGCTGTGATGCTCTCGCCCGAGGAGTACTTTGTAGAACTCGAAGTCCTTGACCCCTTCAAGAGAGTCTACGACGTACTTTTTGGGAAATGGATCTTATCCTTTTCCGAGCTTGTGGGACGAAAGTTCATGCCAGGACGTCTGAGCAATTATCTGATTTACATCATGGTAGCTCTAATCTTTGTAATGCTCTATATTCTGGTAACGATACTCTAAGGCACTCCAAGTACCGGATATTTCCTACTCCTGAAGAGGAGCGATGAAATGGTTCCAAGTATTCTATCTGACGAAGGATGTTTTGCGATTCCAATCACGATTAGATTGGGTTTTAATTTGTCAGCAAGCTCAAGGAGTTTCTCAGGAGGCGGTCCGAATTCAAGATGAGTGAACGGACTTTCAAATGCTTTCTTTACAATCCGTGCCCCATTCAAAAGGATGTCTTGGCCCACCTTCTGTAGTGAATTCATGGCCTCTTCCGGCATCGGGTCTGCGATTCCTGGTGGCTTCTCGACTATGTATGCGAGGTGGATCTCCGTGGGTTTGGGTGCACCTTCCTGCAACAATCCGATAACAAATTCTAGAGCGCGTACAGATTGTTCTGTCCCATCATAACCTAAAAGTATTCTATTCAGCAAGAAAGAAGTCAACCCTTTTTCCCCTTAACTAATATAAAACCAAGCTCAACTAAAGTGACATAGGGTAAATTCTAATTGAAGCGATCAATGGGAGAAGAAAAGGAACCTTATCTTGGGAACCCACGTCCAGCTGGCGAAAGACGAAAGAAGTGGCTGAAAGTTGTGCATGATGACCAAACGAACCTTCGAAAATTCCTCTCAAGATGTAGGAGCCTAAAAGGAGGAGGCATGCAAGTAACTTTCTAAATGGTAAAAAGAATGATATTCGGACTGAATGTTTCGACCATTGTGAGCTTTGAGCACTCATTCCTGATCTGCATTAGCAAGACTGCGTCTTCGATTCAAGGCATATGATATCTTTTCACTGGAGTTGGGATTCTTGATCAACAAAGAATTGGAGAGTTTTGAGAGAAAAAGGTTTGAGACGAAGAGACAGGAGATTATTAGACTTGTCAATCAAGAGGGATGCCCAATCTGTCGCGCATGCAACGAATCGCTTGAGACGCAATGGTTCTGGTTTTTCAGCGAATCCTATGGCCAAGGAAACGGCGTAACCAAATACATCAACTATTACGGTTTTTGCGAAAAACACACTCTTGAGATAGCAAGAAAAGGCCCACCTCGTCAGAAATCCGCAATCTACAGCTGGATAATTGACAACAATCTACCTCAATTGGAAGATGCTTTGAAAACTCTCCAGAAACACACGGGCAACAATCCGATTATCACGAATCTTGGTCTGAGAGGGTTCAAGAGAAGATTAGATTTTGCAAAGCCCAAGGGAAACTGCCTATTCTGTGGCATGGTCGAGGACACATCGAAGCGTGTCTTGACAGACTTGCTCACCGTCTTGGAAGATCCAGAAGTAAGAAAGTTTTTTCGCAAGTCAAACGGCCTGTGCATGAAACATTTCTTCAAAGTGTTCGATTATTTCAAACCTGAATACTATGCCGGATTGCATGAGATAATTGCTGTACAGATCGCCAGACTAAAGGAACTGAAGAGAGACTTTGATGAATATTTCAGAAAATCAGATTACCGTTTTGCAAACGAGCCAAAGGGGAAGGAGCAGACCACTTGGTTACGTGCTGTAAAGAGATTTATCGGTGATCTCGAAGCCGGAGAGATGGCAACCAAACAATCTGCAAGTCAGTCTTCATAGTCTCCTCAGGTACGTGGCGAGCGCAGCAATTGACAAGAGATGGCACAAGTAAAGAGTCAAACAGAACTCATACAGAACAAGGAATCTTTGCGTCTTCTTGGTAAGGAGTCGCGCAGAGGCTCTTTTCGATCCTCTGCTAAAGGGGCATCTCATAAGTAGAAGTGCCAAACAATGGCTTTGGATTCTAGCCATGGCTTTAGAGAGCTAGATACAATTCATGTATGAAAACAAAGAAAAGCTACAATTCCTCAATTGAAACAATTGAAGCAATACATGATGTCCATATAGAATAGGTTTCAATACAATTCTTGTTTTGCTCCTCCACTTTTTATAGTGATGTACCCTCCTCTTTTTCACCCGTGTATGTGTGTGTCAGTCCTTAAGGAGCAAAGGATCCACAAAGAAAGCAAAGAATATTCAATTTCCTAATAGGCGACATTTGAGGGTTGTTTCAACATTGCAGAGCTGGAATTTTGAAATGCCCGAAAATTCATTCTCACTCTCTCATGCAAAGGTCTGAAAATCTTTCAACACACAGTTGAAGTCTGCTAATCTGAGCATATGGCAGGATTCAAAGATTGTAATTCTCGTCTCAAACGTTATATCGACCAAGAGCTGGGAATTGTAGTGCATGGGAAAGGAAAGACTCGAAAGTGTCTCACTGGTTTCGCGAAAGGAAATCGAATATACAAAACTCGAATAAACCCCTATCTATGCCCTCCAAAGCGACGCCCTCGAACCTTGCGACATAACATTTCAAGGTAGATACTTCGCTAAAATGCCGTCTCTTCTCTCTCTGTTTGGAATTTACAGAATATACGGCGCGATCCTCTCAAGGTCGATCAAAAAAGGCGAGATACCTAAGCATGTTGCAATTATTCTCGACGGGAACAGAAGATGGGCAAACACAAAATTTGCCGCAAGGAAATTCGGTCATATGGCGGGCGCGGACACTGTCGAAAACCTTCTCGAATGGTGCCACGAAATCGGGATCAAGACGATAACGCTCTACGTATTTTCCACCGAGAATTTTGAAAGATCTAATGAGGAGTTAGACGAGATATTCGCGCTGATTGGAGAAAGGCTTGAGAAACTTCTCAAAGATGAGCGCATTCCCCGCTATGGAATCAAGGTTACGGCAATAGGAAGATGGGAATTGCTCACTCCACAAATCCGCGAGCTCCTGAACAACCTAGAGGAGAAGACAAAAGATTACTCAGGCCACTATCTCAACATCGCGATCGCATACGGAGGAAGGGCCGAGATTGTGGACTCTGTTAGGAAGATCGCTAGTTACGTGCAGGATGGCAAGCTAAAGCCAGAAGAGATCACTCAGAAGACGATAGAGCAAAGCCTCTACACATCGCACCTTGAAAATCCTGAACCCGACCTAGTGATCAGGACTTCGGGGGAGGAGCGTCTCTCCGGCTTTCTCTTGTGGCAAAGTGCATATTCTGAGCTTGTCTTCCAAGACGAGTACTGGCCGGATTTCAGGAAGATCGATCTGATGCGCGCAATAAGGACTTATCAGAAAAGAAGCCGAAGATACGGAAGATAAGAATTGTTTTAAGCGATTCAAAAAAGGATCTCTTAACGCGTCTCACTTCGACGCGGGATCAAAAACCTCTTTCATGCCATGTTCCATTATCGTCGGCGGTGCCTTTGGCGACGAAGGCAAAGGGAAAATCATTTCTCATATCGCCTTGAAACGTAATCCTTCGATTGCGGTGAGGGGAGGGGTCGGCCCGAATGCAGGACACACTGTAGTATGCAAGGGAAAGACACTCAAGCTCAGAATGCTTCCGAGCGCAGTGGTCAATGAGAGGACCAGGCTCATGATTGGTGCTGGAGTGCTTGTGAACCCCGAGATACTTCTTAAAGAAATTGCAGAGACAAAGAGCGCAAATCGGACCCTAGTAGATCGGAACTGCAGCATCATAGAGCAAAGGCATATCGAAATCGACAGAGGAGGGCATCTCAAGGACAAGATAGGCACCACTGGGACTGGAACTGGTCCTGCGAATGCCGACAGGGTGATGAGAGTCGGTAGACTCGCATGTGACGAGCATCTTCTCAAAGATTACGTTGGCGATGTCACACTCGCAGTTAACGAAGCACTCGATAGGCACGAAATGGTTCTTGTGGAGGGAACCCAAGGCACTATGCTCTCGTTGTATCATGGAACTTATCCATTTGTGACAAGTAAGGATGTTAGCGCTTCCGGAATTTGCTCCGATGTGGGCATCGGTCCGAAAAGAGTGGATGATGTGATTATCGTCTTCAAATCATATTTTACTCGTGTCGGCTCAGGGCCTCTCGAAGGAGAACTTGAGGCCGAAGAAACTGTAAAGCGCGGATGGGAGGAGTATGGGAGTGTGACAGGAAGGCTACGCCGCGCAGCACCATTTGATTTTGAACTCGCAACAAGATCTGTCATGCTCAATTCTGCAACTCAAGTGGCTCTTACGAAGCTTGACACGGTCTATCCGGAAGTAGCACATGTGAGAGTGTACGCAAAGCTTTCAAAGGGTGCGAGCGAATTTGTCAAAGATGTGGAAAGGCGTCTAGGGGTGCCAGTTGCATACATCGGGACAGGCCCCGACGCCGATGACATAATAGACAGGACAAAAGAATAGTGGGAACATGTTAAGTGTAGATGTTTCGGATCTAGAAGGCGACCTGAAAGACGAACTTTCAGGTTTTATTGAATCAAGGCTCGCGGTAAAGTCTGAGAGAAATGGAGACAAGATTTCATTTGATGATAAGAGCGACAGAACACATGTGAGAGGTCCTGAAGTGAGGACATACCTCAAGCGCTTCATGCACACAAAGGGAATCCGAAAGAAATACAGATTGCTTAGCTATGAAGGTAATCTGAAATTTGTAAAGCTTCGCGAAGATCAGACAAAGGAAGAGGAAGAAGAATAGCTCTTTCTTCGCAGGATTCTTCCCTTCTAACGGATTATCTTAAGTTGCAGTGAATGTCAGCCTATCGGTGCTAAACCTTATCTAATATCTTACCAAACAGACTTGGCAATTTGCCGGCTTCCGGTCCACGAGAGAAAGAAACTTTCAAATCAATAAGACCTCCTGCGTTCATACCCGTCGGAGGGCTCAATGACTTGGGGCGACTCGCATGCGCCCTTGAAAGAACTCCACTTCCACTTTTTGCACTTGAAGCCGACGGAAAGAAAATGATTTCAACCCAGCTTGATCTTTTTGCTGGAACGCCTATATTTTACTACGCCTACACTGAAGAGATTAAGCCTTTTCTTGGCTACAGAACAACGACAAATGGTGAAGAAGTCGTGCTGGAAGAGTCGCCTGGCAATCCAGCGATGGTTCACGCCCCAATCATTGAACTTGTAAAGCTCCCACAAGTATTCGAAAAGGGACTCAAAGAGAGTCTTATGGAAAAACGCTCACATAGACAAAAGTTCCTCTCCCTCAAGGTCAAGGATCTCGTTAGTCTAGTGAAAGTGGCATCGTACAAGATTCTCTTTGAGGAGCCTCCGCTTCCGATATTTGTCTTTCCAAGTGCCGGCAAATGGGCAGTCGGTTCATTCACGCGAATCGAGGACTATGAAGAGGCATCAATCTTCTTCTACTACGAAGAAAATCAAAAACCCGAACAGAACTTTGTCAAGTATTCGATGACAAAAGCTGACGCTCTGTTCACGAATAAGACTGACGAGCACGGGAACCTGTATGTCAAGCTGATCAGGTTGACACAGAGCCACCCGCTTGTTGAGATAGATTGAAGAATCAAAGTACGAAAAGACCAGCGAGCAGGCGTTCTCGGTCTAGTTTCATTAAGAATATTGAAGCAAGAGCTAGAAGTAGCAAGTCTAGGATAATTCTTGCTCTGGATATTGATTATAGGGATGACACTTCAAAACTTCTAACCGACGCAAAGGTCATAGTGAACAAGACGAGTAAGTATCTGTGTGCAGTCAAACTGAACTTTCATCTCATCACACCTCTCTCCATTTCCGAACTACGAGAGTTGAACCGAACAATATCTTCAAGAGGCCTGCCTTCGATAGCGGACATCAAACTGAATGACATCGACAACACTAATAGAGTCGCAACGGAGTACTTGTGGAAGGCAGGATTCTCCGCAGTAATAGTGAATCCTTTCGTTGGTTACAACGGAGCGCTGGATGTTGTCCTGCAAAGGGCGCATGAGATTGGCAAAGGCGTCATATTTCTTGCTTATATGAGTCACAGGGGAGCCGAGGAAGGTTACGGTCTTAGGCTCGAGAAAGGAGAAACAATCCATGAACTTTTCCTCGAGCACGCCAGGGATTGGAAAGCAGACGGAGTAGTGATGGGAACTACACGACCCGAGAAGATACTAGCTGCAAGAAATTTCCTCGGAAGCAGGATTAAGATCTTCTCACCAGGGAGCGGTGCGCAGGGAGGTAACCCAGTAGCATCATTGAAGGCTGGCGCCGATTATCTAATCTTTGGTAGAAGCATTGTAGAAAGCGGAGACCCAAATCAAGCAGTCAGGGAGATTTACCAATCTCTCCTTGCTTGGAGAGAAAATCGTTAGCTTCTCTTAGAACATTACGGGCATTCTCGAATGTGAGACGCCTCACCGACTGCTCGAAGCTCAACCACTCGAAACCAGAGTGCTCAAATGATATTTTCACCTCATCCAGATCCGACCTAGCCAGAAAGAAGATTACTTGTTTGTGAGACAATCCCCCCGATCTTCTATAGTGGTATTCGATTTTTTTTCGAAAATCTGGAATGAAAGAATCAATTTTGAGCCCCGACTCTTCTAATATCTCACGCCGTGCCGCCTGTTGTTCCGTCTCTCCTTTTTCGACGGCGCCCTTTGGGAAGTCCCAGTGACCTGCAGGGTAATGGAGAACGAGATAACGGCGATTCCCTTTCATCAGGTCTTCATGGTATACAACGGCGCCTGCTGATAGCTCCTCGATCATCGCAATCGGTCTGTGATTAGAATCGATTCAATTGACTCAGAATATAAAAAATAATCGAAGAATCGAATATGCAAAGAACTGAAGACGTCAGTGCTTGCTTCTAGCACGCTAAATGTTTTAAAGGCAAATCTTGGGCTCGAATGTGATTCCGCTCCTCAGTTCAGATTCGCTCTAGCTTCACTCTCAGGAATTCGAATCCAACAGATACGTGAAAAAAATGCCAAAGGTAAAGGTTGCAATCGCGGGAGTAGGTAATTGTGCTTCCGCACTTATTCAAGGCATTGACTATTATGAGAAACACGGACCACCTCAAGAAGTAGTCGGGCTTACTCAGTACAATCTAGGTGGGTTCACGCCATCCGACATCGAGATCGTTGCGGCTTTCGACGTGAATGAGGAAAAAGTGGGCAAGGACTTGTCTGAGGCCATTTTCGCAAAGCCAAACAATACAGTGGAGATTACCGAGGTAAGGAGACTCGGCGTTAAGGTCCAGAAAGGTCCTTTACTTGACGGCATTGGGAAGTACCTAAAACCGGTGGTGAAAATCTCTCACGAGCCTGAGGTGCATTCTGTTGCCCAAGCTATTCGTGATTCAGGAGCGGAGATACTTGTGAACTACCTACCTGTCGGAAGCACAAATGCTGTGCAACTCTACGCCCACGAAGCTATCAAAGCAGGCGCGGCTTTCATCAACGCGATGCCCGTGTTCATAGCATCGGATCCAGGTTGGCAGAAGAAATTTGCCGAGGCAGGGCTGCCGACAGCTGGCGACGACGTCATGAGTCAGCTCGGCGCGACTGTTCTACACAAGACAATTGTGAAGCTCTGTGTCGACAGAGGCGTAAAAGTGGATGAGACGTATCAGCTCAACATTGGTGGCGACGCCGATTTTCTGAATATGCTAGAGGAATCTAGACTTGTAGATAAAAGAATCAGCAAGACAAGTGCAGTGCGTGCCATGTCGCCATATGAAGTGCCGACCCGTATAGGCCCGAGTGATTATGTTCCATTCCTTGACAACGACAAAGTCTGCTACGTATGGCTCAAGGGAAGATACTTTGGAAATATTCCACTGACAATCGACTTGAAGCTACACGTCGTTGACGCCTACGACAGCGCCGGCGTTATGGTAGACGCAATCAGGGGGACGAAACTTGCGCTCGACCGTAAGATCTCCGGGCAGCTCGAGAGCATCTCCGCCTACTGCTTCAAGCATCCTCCTTTGCAGATGCCCTACAACGAGGCCAAGCTAGCATTCCTCGATTTTGTGGAAGGAAAGCGAGACAGATAGAGCGGTTTACGTCTTCTGCACGGGTTGAGTATGAGGAGAGGCCTCGGCCCATAGAAATTCGAAATAGTTCTTTGCAAACGATGCAAGACCCACGTGGTATGACCAGATGGCCAGTGCGCTGTCGGTTCTCTCCATTGCGTTTGGCGTCCCTCCTCCGAGAAGAAGTACAACTTCCCGCGCGTCACATATCACTCCCCCGCCGAACATATTCTCTTTCAACCTAAGATCTGCTATCTCCGAAATATTCTTGAGCGAAGCAGCGCTGACCTCACTGCTTATCATAATTCTAATCTTGATCCCAGATTTTCGAATTTCATAGAGTGTAGGTATCACGAGATCTATCACGTCATTTAGGGCTGGAGGAACGACGGCAAGCAATTCGGTTTTGCATCGGTCTATGGACTCCCTAACCTTGGCAAGGACATTATACTCTCCCCTGATGATCCAGATTTCTGGTCGCTCCTGTGTCTCTTTTTTCTGATATCTTGGCATGAGGTCTTGAAGTAGATATTCCTCATTTGCCTTGAGTTCTCTTTCAAGCCTCATCCTGAAAGCCTGCAAGGCGGTGGAAGGAGACTTTGGATAGTATTTAGCTGGACGACTGCTCTGTTCGGATTCCACCCAGCCTTTTCGTTCAAGGTTGGCAAGCACTTCGTAGATCTTTGAGACAGGAACTTCGGAGGAGTGCCCGATCTCACTTGCCTGGCTGCCAGGCCTATCAAGGAGCGCGAGGTAGACCTTAATCTCGTAATCAGTCAGTACCAGATCTTGAAGTACGCGTTTTGTTTTGTCGCTGATGCCAGAACTCGATGACCTGGACAAATCGCTCCCATACATCGAAAGCTTGGATGAGTTATATGAAGATGTAGAGCTAAGTCTTGGTCTGCCTTGTGAGTCTTCTCACATAGAGCAGTGTTGCCAAGACAATCACAATCCCGATGAGCCCAGGGATTCCATACCTAATGGTCAGATCATCGGCAACACTGAGACTTAACCCGCTGGTTTGCCCGTTGAGCTTTTGTCCATTGTACTCAAACTTCAGAGTCCCGCCGTTTAAATTGTATTGCTCAGGGAGATTCGTATAGATGGTAATGTTGTTCTTGAATGTAGCGTTGGGTGCGAGACTAGCATTCCCAAAACTTAGTTGACCAGAAACAAGATTCAGATTGTTTGGAAGAGAAGTGCTGTATGCCACATTCGAAACTGTCAGGTTGGAAGGATTGGTAATCTCGATCATGATAACAATGTTGTGAAGTTCTTCCACTTTCCCGCTGACAACAGACATCGTTCCCTGAAGATCCTGGAATATGGTCACCTTGAAGGTGTTACTCGTCGCAGTTTGGTTGTATCCTGCAAAGATGAACGATGCAGTGCTCGAAGAAGAATTGTATGATCCTGGCGTACCGGTTAGATTTGCATCGAGCGTGGAGTTTAGCTGTGAACCAGTAGGCAGAATATTCTTTGATGCGCCACCGCCTCCTAGTAGAGTGAGAAAGGTATCCCCAGTTGGGTTCAAAGAGACGTCGTAGATAGGAAGAGTGCCTTGATTTGAGACGCCGATTTGCATCGAGACCGCTGATCCCTGGAATCCATCGGCGGGAGAAATTTGCTTTGTAGTACTCACACCGAGAGGAAGACCAAAGCCCTGACTAAAATGAGCTAATACTTCATTGTTCCACGAACTCGAAACATTGGCAGGCATGAAAACATAATTCTCAGCGAGCTGAGTGATGTTCAAAGAATAGGTAAATGTCATGTTCGAGTTTGCTGCGAGCGTTGAGATGTTTCCCGAGATCAGCCCGCCAGAAAATCCTAAACTCTTGGGTTCGTAGCTCCTTGCAAAGACGGTCCCCAGTGGTATCGAGTCACTTATAGTGAGGTTTGAAATTGAGGTCGCCGAGTTATCCAGAATCGTCAGAGTAACGTTTGCACTGTTCGAGCTCTTGAAAAAGTCAACCGACTTGAAGATTGAAGAGGCAGGCGAACTGGGGGAGGCAAAGCTGCTCGGCGCATTCATTGAGTTTGTTTGAGCAGTACCTCCCAGCCACGAGACAGTGTACAATACCGTTGAGTTTATCGTGGTCAAAGCGGACGATTCGAAGGTTGATATGAAACTCCAAGTGCTGCCCGCGCCCAGATTGGCTTTCGTCTGGTTCGCCGCCGCAAGATTCAAGGCCACGCTATTCCCTTTGTTTGTTATTGTCACGTTTACCGACAGCGACTGTCCGGATTGGACAGTAGCGGTGCTGGGCGTCTCGATGGCCTCAATCGCAGGACCTGTTCCGTTGATCGATAGCGTTTCAGTGTTAAGAAATATCTGCGAGTTTATTGTCTTGTTTCCTACCAAGAAATTGTAATTGACCGGAATCTGCCCAATGTTGAAGGGTCCGGTAGATCCATGCAGAACTTTGAATTCGTATGCGACAGTCATGCTCTGTCCGGAAGTGAGGTTCTGATTTCCGCTGGGTTTGCCCTGGGTGACACTGAAATTGCTCGAATATGTGTTAAGCCAGGTGTCGTTAACAGTGACATCGTTTGCAACTGGAGTGCCGCTAGGGCTAACATTCATCACGACGATGCTTGCACTATAATTCTGATTCGTCGCTGGATTAAGTGTCTGAATTTGTCTGTAAGCAACAATGGTCGGGAATGAGAAATCCAATGTTCCATTCAAGTTGGGGACCACTGTGTTCGTACCGCGCGTGGAATTCGTTGACATATAGGCGGTGTAATTGTTGTAGTTGTTAACGTATGTGGAGTTGGTCTTTGTGATCAAACCTCCGAGGACTTTGACCTGTACTGTTGAGCTCGACGCAAAGCTGGAATAGTTGAAGCTCTTCGAAACACCGAGCTGGTTGTACAGCAAAAAGTTAGTGCTGACAAGGGGCTTTAGGCCTCCAATCGCAATGGAATAGGTTCCAGCAGAGTAAGATAGCCTATAGAAAGCAAGGTCGTTAGATTCTAGCTGTTGCTCTGTGAATTGCCCTGCGAATCCCTGGTAATAGGTGGGAACTAGCTTCCAGAAGTAGACGTGAACTTCGGTCTGGAAGCTCAAAGGTGTCATGAATGCGAAACTCGAAGAAGAACTCGAGTATGGTACAAAGTTCACACCGAACATCTGATTGAGGGAATTGGCAAGATTCGCTGCGTCGGTTTGTGAAGAGCCGTTGATAACAAGGAACGCGCCATCTGGCAAAGGCTCGTAAGAACCCAACAGTCCAAAGCCGTATTTCGTGAAAAGTTCGTATTGCGAGTTCCACTTTTGGTAGTGGGTCAGTGTTATTGAAAATGAGGTCACACTCGAAGGAACATTCAGAGAAGCCAATGTGATGTTTCCTCCGGAAAATTGAGCCTGCCAGAAAGTCTCAGCCGAGGTTAAGTATAGCGACACGCTCTCTGTGTAGTTAGGCGAAAGGGATAGTGTGGACATCCTGCCACCGGACAGGTCGAGGTTTGCTACCCCGATACTAATTGCGACAGGAACAAGCAAAAGAAGCAGAATGGCAATCGCTAGGAAAGCCATACTACGGGAACGCATTAGTCTGTTCGCCAACTACGCTTCGAAGTGCAGTTATAAAGTTTCCAATGTTTCAAACGTAAGCAAAAAGATTACAAAAATCAAATGACTTTATGATGACCTTCTTCTAGTGGAACTTTCTTCTTGTGGATCGTCTATTCCCCTTTCATCAAGGATGAAAAGAGATTCCCTCTCCGGATGGTAGGGACTGTCAACCATTCTCGCAACTCTATTCTTCCCGGTTTTCCTGACATATACTCTGTAAGTACTTGTGTGCGCCACTACATGTCCACCTGTGGCCTTTGTAGGATCTCCGAAGAATGTATCTGGCGACGATTGAACTTGATTTGTCACGACGACAGCAAGGTTGTAGATCTCTGCTGTTCTTACGAGAGCGTGCATGAACTTGTTGAGTCTCTGCTGCCTCTCCGAAAGGGTTCCGCGTCCGAGGAATTCAGCGCGGTAGTGTGCAACGGCGCTATCGACTATCACGAGCCTCACTCCGAACTCTCTGACTCGGGCGCCTAGCTCGCCAAGTATTAGCTCCTGATGAGAGGAATTGTAGGCCTTTGCGACGACTATGCCATTGAGAATCGCGTCAGGTTCATAACCGCGAGCTTGTGCGATCCCTACTATCCTTTCAGGCCGGAACGTGTTCTCGGTATCAATGTAGACAACCTTGCCAGAAAGCCCTCCCTGTTCCTTTGGTTGCTGAACCATCACACAAAGTGTGTGGCAGATCTGCGTCTTTCCAGAGCCGAATTCGCCGTAGAATTCAGTGACTGCTTGCGTTTCTATTCCTCCTGCGAGAAGGTCGTCAAGATTCTTAGTTCCAGTGCTTATCCTATCAATCGCTTTGCGCCTTTTGTAAATCTCAGAAGCGGATACGAAATCATCTTCCAAGTAGTGGAGCTCCACAAGCTTGGTTCTTGCCTTTGTGCTGAGCTCAACTGCTCTAGCTAAATCTGAACCAATCGCATCGGCTATCTCGCTTGGAGATTTTACGGCAAGATCCATCACCGTGAGAATACCAGCATTGTTAAGTTTCTCTTTTGTCGCCGGGCCAACGCCTTCAAGCTCATCGATCTCGACATCTGAGGCCGAGAGATCTTCTTTCGGAGCCGAAGCATCCTTTGATTCTTTATGAGATTCCTCCTTTTCTCTTGGCATCTTTCTCAGAGTTAAATTGAAAGAAATGAGCGAAGAGCCGTTATTAATGTTCCTGAGATTTCGGCTACGGCTTCACTCTGCTTATTGTCCTGGGGAAGAGGCTTGCTGCCCTGATGTGCTTCAATCCGCACATCCATCTAGTTGTTCTTTCCACTCCGATCCCAAAACCGGAATGTTCAGGCATACCATATTTTCTAAGATCCAGATACCAAGAGAAAGATTCGCTAGGGAGCTCCTGCGAGGCAATTCTTTTCATTAATGAACCATACTCATGTATCCTCTGACCACCAGTTGCAATTTCCCCGTATCCTTCCGGTGCGATCAAGTCCGCTGATCTTGTGACCTTGTCATTCGTCTCCTCGGTCATATGGTAGAAACTTCGAGCGCTCAAAGGGTAGCCTGTAATGAAAAACGGTACATCAAACTCTTTCGAGACGAGTTTCTCTGCTTCTGTTGGGATATCTTCGCCCCATTCGAATTGAATCCCACTCTTTGAAGAAATCTCCATTGCCTTGTCGTAAGTTATCCTCGGGAATGGCACTTCAGGCACTTTGAAACTCCTTCCCAGCGTTTTTAGCTCTTCCGAGCATTCGGATTGCACTCTTTCGGCCATTGCTTTGACAAGTGCTTCCTGTAGCCTGATGTTGTCTTCTTGACCCGCAAAGGCTTGTTCTGCCTCTATCATCCAGAACTCTGTAAGGTGCTTGCTAGTCTTGGATTTCTCAGCTCTGAATGCGGGCTGAAAGATGAATACCTTCCCAAGAGCCAGTATCGCCGCCTCTTCGTAGAGTTGCGCGCTCTGGCTGAGGTACGCCTTTTTGTCAAAGTAATTGATCTCAAAAAGGGTCGAGCCACCCTCCACGGCGTTCTGGACTATGCTCGGTGCAGAGATTAGTGTGAATCCGCTTTTTACAAAATAATCAAATGCGGCGTACACAATATGAGCTCGAACTTTGATTGCTGCAGACGCCTTTTTTCCTCTAATCGCAAGATGCCTCATATCGTAAAGAAAAGAAGACGAGGCCTTCGCTGCGCTCTTTGTGATAGGCCACATCTCGGCGAGTGCAAGTATCGCAAAGTCTGAGGCTGATATCTCCTTTCCACCAGGCGCTCTCTTGTCTTCCCTTAAGCTTCCGAGAACCCACACTGCAGATTCTTTTGTCGCCCTTTCAAATTCTCCGAAAGCTTTCTCTGGAACCCTATCCTTCTTGCATGCGACCTGGATGTAACCTGTGCCATCTCTCACTGTTGCGAATTTTATCCCGCCGATCGAGCTCTTTGTCGCAACCCATCCCAGGATTGCAACCTGCGTTCCACCCTCAGCCTGAAGCGCTTCCCTCACTGTGTGACTGCGCTTTCTAATCTCTGCACTGTTCTGCTCAGATTCTCGCATCTTCTGATCCTGTACTTTTGCCGCTTTCTGTCAAGCCATTTGTCGTGGATTTGAATTCTTCGCTCTTACATCGCTGCTTGCTTTCCTCGCCGCTCATTTTTTCATATAATTGTTGAAGGATACGGTTCTTTCTGAAATCATGTTTCTAGCTTTGCGATTGTAAGGTTACTTTTGATCGGATGGTAGCATGAATATTTTCTTCTTTCTTTGTGGATCATTTGCTCCTTAAGGACTGACACACACATACACGGGTTAAAAAGAGGAGGGTACATCAC
>DAIDAB010000210.1 GCA_027310845.1 bacterium
CTATTATATTGGGCGCCAGCAGACTATCAAATTGAGGGATTATTGAAATGACGTTCTCTCCATCAAAGAAGATTAAGGGACTTGCGCATTCAAAACGCGGCAAGCTTGCTCTGTTTGTATTAGTAGCCTTCCTAGTGGCTTCTGCTAGCGCGACGGTTTATGTTTTCTACTATGGTAGCACGACAGCAACAGTCCATTCTCCAGACATCAAATTATATGCTGGTTCAGACTCTTCCGCTTCTTGCACAGTATATCCCTGCGCGAATGTCGCGGTTGCATCAACGAATGATGTCGCGACAATTTCACTGAGTATGTTTCCAGCAAGTACCTCATCATCACCTGTCCCTGCAACTTACTACAGCAACCTAACTGCAGTTAAGAACACGGGAACTTCAGCACACAGTATAAAGAGTGTCCAAATCACGAACATTGTCGATTCATCTTCTAATCTGGGTCAGATAACTGTCTACTATTGCACAACTCAGACAGAGTTCAATGCTAGTGGAGTCCTCGTGACTCCATCCAATTGCGTTGGAAGCTACTCCATCACCTCGACAACTGCTGGGTCCGTATCGGGAACCTTCCCAGTCAGCATCGCTCCAGGCGCTGTCCAGTACATCGAGATAGTTGCTTACGCAAAGAGCACTGCAACTTCAGGCTCTGTTACTTTCAACATAGCACTCCAATGGGCTTAATGTGAGCCTAATGTGTGGGGAAGAGAAAGGACCCAGAGACGGAAGGTTGGATTACGATCGGTCCTGCTTGTTTCTTTCTTATTTCTGATTCTGGTTCTTCCGCCTCACAATTTTTTGCACGACGTCTCAGCTGCTGGTGGGCTTTCCTATGTGCCCATCTACCTAACAAATAATCAGCCAATAGCAACGCCCTCACCCTTTCAGGCCTCTATCACATTCAATCCGTCTCTTTACACTCAGTACGAGAATTCAAGCTTGAGCAATATTAGATTCTTTGCCAGCTTTTCTGGAAGCACTTTTTCCAACGAGTTGTATGCATGGATAGAGTCCTTCTCTGGGTCATCCACACCTAATCTCGCCACAAGTGCCACAGTCTGGATCAACATTCCGAACGGAATAGGTCCAAGCTCGACAGTAACGATCTACATGGCTTTCCAGGCCCTTTCCACCCAGTTCGACGGGATATATTGGGGAGAATCCCCTTCTCTCTCGACCCAATACGGGCAGAATGACAATGGCGCAAATGTCTTTTCCGTGTATAACAACGGGGCCACTCTCTTTGGTACATCTCAAACTGGGACGGGTGGCAGCGGCCCGATCACAACGGTAACCTCTCCTTCCCCATATGTTCACGCAATTACAGGTTCGGTTAGCGGAGGAGGAGCGGCGGCAACGACTTGGACGATAAATGGTGAAACCACGACCCAACTTCCTTCTTCTTACGTCGCGCAGATGCTCGTGTATCTCAGCGGTTCCTCGCCTCTCACTGATTTGATGACAAATGTCCAGTCGATTTCCTCAGGACAATTCTATGTGTTCAGGTATGATGCTAGAAGTGGAAGCTATGACTTGATCGGTAACTATCCATCTGGAGGCACTCAAACTAGCATTCTCTCGCAGTCTGCCATAACCACACTCGCAGGAACCTGGTATCAAATGACGGCAGTTGATAATTCCGATTCATTATCTCTTTACAAGTCAAGTTTATCGAATCTTGGGAATTTCGGGAGCCTTGAGGTCGGCCCTGTTCCAGGAAAAGGTTACTCTGGAGGGGGCGTTGCATTTGCAACTGACGGAGCAAGCTCGACAGAATACTGGACAATGATCGTAGTAAGGGCGTTCCCACCGAACGGCGCCATGCCATCGGAAAGCATCGGGACATTGCTCAAAGCAGCGCCTTCTAGTCCTTATGGTATCGACAATGTGCAATCAAATGCGATTGTTCAAAGTCCCGCCGTAGTGCTACAGACGACTACTTCATTGACGTACGTGCCTGTAACGATAACTAATACTCAGACCGCGCCAACTCTTACGGGCCTACAGGTACCCCTCAATATTGATTTCAGTATTTACAAAAGCTACCTTGTCTCTGACGCAGGAAACATCCGCTTCTTTAATTCCTCCACTTTCACTACGTCGTTTGAGCTTCCTGCGTGGCTAGAGTCCTACTCCGGGAACACCTCAAGCTCTGCTTACACGGCGACTAGTTCCCAAGTATGGCTTTGTCTCAAAGGAACATCGATTCCCGGATCTTCTTCAATAACGATATACATGGTCTTTGAAAGCGCAGTCGATTTTGACGGAAACTACTGGGGCGAGGCTCCTGCGCTGTCTCCTACATTCGGCCAATTTGACAACGGTGCAAATGTATTTAGCTATTATAACACATCCCCCTCAGGAACATCAGGATGGACCTCTCATGGCGTTGTAGGTCTGACCTCCACTGCGCCTTCTGGAAGCTACTTCAAGACATCCAGAGCTTATTATGCAAACAGTGCGAACGGCAACTACATGTATTCGCAGATTCCTAATCTCAGCACAAACGAAGTGATTACTTTCTGGGTCTACACTACCGGACTAGGCAATATGTTCTTCTTGGCAAACTCCGCAGGAAGCGGCCAGATGGCAAGGCTCGATAGCAGAGGAGGAGCAAACTGGGCAGGGCTTGCAGCTACAACGAGTTGGACTCAGTGGAACGCTCCGAGCTCTGGGCTAGATGAGTCAGCGAACAAGTGGTACAAGTTCGATGTTGTGATCAACTCCACAACTGCGAGCACGTATATTGGCTCATCAACTAACAGCATTTCGACACTCGGCACAATTGCAAATGAATTAGCGATTTCAAACAAGGGCAATTACATCGGGCTCGTCGGTGATGCATTAGGTAGCACTTACATTACCTACTGGAACGGTTTCGTGATTCGCAATTATCCGAACAGTGGGATCTTGCCGACAATTTCCTTTGGAAACCCTGTGGCCCCTGCAATTACTGAGACTGTCGTGCCACAGAGGAACGCAGGCACAATCAGTCTTATGTCAGGACTAACGTTCTATGAGAACGCGAGCTCGCCAGCAACATGCAGTACCCCACAGATCGACACAAGCTTCTCGCAACCTTCCACAAGCTCCTCCTTCACTTTGAACAGTGGATCTTCTGCATGTCTTTGGTCACCGCAATTTGCAAGTGCTAGCATACTAAACGCGGGAAGTTGGATACTTGATATGTGGGCTTCAGCGGCATCTTCTGGAGCAATGCAGGTATCTGTGTACTCTACTAACTCGACTGGAAGCATTGTATCGACGATCCTCACGGGGAGAAACACCAACACAATAGGCACCTTAAAGTCCGAAGTGAAAACAGTTCTTACTGGCGCAGGGGCCAACATTCCTTCGAACGGTCATCTTGAGATTTTGATAGCTGCGCTAACCGGAGGACCATCCTCCTTTGTGATTTATTGGGGTAGTGGGCAGCTCACTAATTTTGAAAGCCCATCGCTCTTCAATAATGTGCTCGCAATCAATAACACTTCAACTTCTCCATGGCTTGCAAATCTAGGAATCTCTAGC
>DAIDAB010000211.1 GCA_027310845.1 bacterium
CAATGGCCGAGGCGCCATCCCAGAGGATCACCCGCTCTGTGTTGGAAGAGCTGGTTACGGAGGTGGAAATACAATTGCCGACAACCTACTCGAAAAGGCAGACTTTGTCCTCTCGTTAGGAGCGGGCATTTCGGATGTCACGACGTATGCCTACAATCTAATGCCAAAAGGCGACATTGCAGCAGTAACCCTAGATTCATATGCATCCAATAAGCCTGTGCCATATTCTCTAGTTTCCAACTCCGACGCAAGGCTTTTCCTCAAAATGCTCTTGGAAGTGGGGGAGGAGCCTGCTTCTCACAAAAATTGGCTACAAGAGCTAGAATCACAGCGATTGCAATGGAACTTGCTTTTGGATGATGTTTCTTCAAGAAAAGCAAAACTTTCGATCAATCCCTCGAAGTTTTTCAGAACTCTTGACTCAAGGCTTCCACGCGACGTGATCATAAGTGCAGGTCAGGGGCTGCATGTTCTCTATGCTTATGCATACCTCAAGGTTAGAAAGTTCTCAAGTTTTCTTGCTGCGACGAACCTTGGAGCAATGGGCTACGCATTTCCAGCCGCGCTGGGAGCAAAGGCCTCTTTTCCTGAAAGAGAAGTCATCGCAATTCTTGGGGACGGCGAATTCCTGATGACACTTTCAGATCTTGAGACTGCAGTTCGCGAAGGCCTTGCAGTCAAAATCGTGGTTGTGAACGATAATTCATACAGAGTGCTCTACATGAGGCAAAAGATTCAGAAGATGGGACGGGTGTTTGGCACGACACACTCAAATCCAGACATTTTGAAACTTGCAGAGGCGTATGGGATCGAGGGCATGGTCCTAAGTGATGACTCGAAGACAAGTCAAGCTGCAGATTTCCTGCTTAGGCAGAGAAAGGCCCCATGCTTACTTGAGCTTCAGGTCGACCCTGAGGATCTACCGCCTTTCAATGTGGAGGCCTCGCTAAAGTTCTAGTGAGTGCCTGGTGGAAAGATGACATTCCGGGCTTTCCAATATTTTTCCACATCGTAGTGTATCATGTCGGGATTCAAACCTTTCTCAATGGCTGAATAGTACGCAAAGAGTTGCAGCGGCACGATGTACACAAGAGGGCTCAGCTCCTCGCTGACATCAGGGACAAAGACAGAATGCGTCGCAAGATCGACAATGTGTTTGTCGTTTGTCACGGCGATTGTATCAACATCCAAGTCCTTGCACACTTCAAGCAACTCGATGCTACGCTGGTGCGAGGGCCCCATTGGTGCCAGGATGAAGACAAGCGTGCCTTGCTTTAGAGAAACCCAAGGCCCATGCATGAACTGCTCTAACTCCATGCCCTCTGCGGCGCTAAAATTTGTTTCTTTCATTTTCAGGGCAGCTTCCAGTGCCGTGGCCTGGTTTGGTCCGGAACCAAGGAAGAAGTACTGCTGCTTCTGAGAGTAATCGCGCGCAAGCTTGGCGATGCTCTTTTCCTCGTGATTAATAGTCGAGAGCACGCTCTGGGGTATGTCGCTTATCTGATCGAGCATCGATTCTGCGGCGAGGTGAGAGGCCTGAGTTTGCAGATAGTATGCGGATAGGTAAAAAGTTGCCATTACGGCGCAAGTGTACGACTTTGTATGTGCGCGAGAAAGCTCTTTCCCGTCTCCAACTACAAGCACCTTATGAACGTGCGAGACGATGTTTGATTCTTTTTCACCAGTCACTCCTAACGTCGATGCTCCTATCTCGCTAGCTCTCGCGACGGCATCAACCGTCGTCTTTGTGTTCCCAGTGTGAGTAAAAGCTGTGACAAGAGATCTTGAGTTAAGCATACTGTAGTAGTGCTTGAGCTCAAAGCTTTGGACGGCCTCGACCTCTGTCTTGTGGAATAGTGAGTGGAACATGTAAGAGCCTGCAAGAGCTGCATGGAAGCTAGTTCCGCAACCTGTCAGAACAAACTTGTTGATGTCGCTCCAATAACTTGTCACATCCGGAGCCTCCTTCTTACACATCTCAAGAGTCGAGTGCAAAGCAGAAGGTTGCCCAAGGATCATATCATGCATGAAGAAAGGATGCCTGCTACGTCTTTCACCTGGTGCTGTTGAAAACAAATAACCCATCTCATAGGTCTCAGTATAGCTACTTGCCAAAAAGGATTAGTCAAACATGTCGAAGCGGAAACGCTATCTAGTTCGGTTGACAACTCCTTAGCAGAATCAGCTTCAAAGCAGAGATGTGCAGGATGCCGAGGAGAAAATTCAACCGCGAAGAAGCGGAACGGATGTGGTCTAGTTACACAAAGGGCCTAGTGGACTCGCTGAACGAGGCTGAGAATGAAGGACTAGAGAAGGGATATTCCTCCTACCAGATTGAGCGACTGTGGCAGGAAAAAACTAGACATAAGACGGATAAAACAACTGACCGGAGCTCAAAGCCTGATTCCAAATCCACAGAATAGGCGATCAAAAACTAGAAATCTTTTTCGAGTTCGGCACGCTCTTCCTCCAAGAACCAAATGGGCTTGGAATACACATCATCAAAAATGAGTTCCTCAGGTGGCAAAATAGGCATAGATTCTTGACGCCCGATGCTTTTGGAGATGAGTTCCTCGCACTCGCTTGCAAGAGCCTGTTCCTTTTTCTCGTCCCATAATTTTCTCACGCGAAGGTATGTTTTCATTAGTTCAACCGGATCGCGCTTTGTCCAGAATTTCACTTCTTCCTTTTCCCTGTATCTGCTCGGGTCATCAGCCGTCGAATGAGGCCCGATTCTATATATGAGCGCTTCGATGAACGTAGGGCCATCTCCTCTCCTAGCCTTTTCAAGAGCTTTCCTTGTCGCAAGGTATACTGCCAAGGCATCATTGCCGTCAACGCGAACGACCTCGATACCATAGGCCTCGGATTTGACCGCTAGTTTCTTCGACGCAGTCTGCCTTGAGACAGGGAGTGAAATTGCCCACCCATTATTACGACATAGAAAGACCGTTGGAGTCTTGTAGACTCCGGAAAAGTTCATGGCGGCGTGAAAGTCGGAGGAAGAGGTTCCACCGTCGCCAAAAAAAGTAAGCACAGCAAATTTCCTCCGATCGATTTTTCCCGCAAGCGACACACCAACTGCTAAAGGGAGGTATGCTCCTATTGGGGCAGCAGTTGGAACGTTGTTCAGAGTCTTGCTTCCCCAGCTGTTCGACATCTGTCTTCCCTTCAGCAAGTCGTTTGAATTGCCAAAAAGCTGGGCGAGTACTAGATCGACCTGGAGCCCCCTTACGAGATGTGCCCCAAGCTCCCTATACGAAGAGAAGAGCCAATCCTCCTTTTCCATAGCAAAAGCGCTTGCGACCATGGCCGCCTCTTCGCAGGCGCATTGGACGTAGGGGCCGATGCGGCCCGGTCTTTGAATGCTCAGAATCTTTGTATCGAGATGACGAGTAAGAACCATCTTTTTGTATAATTCGACTATGAGTATCTTCAAGCCCACAGTCTAGCTCTGCCTTGCCGGTTTCATCGATAACGCGAAGTATACCTGGTGGATTCTCCATTATTTC
>DAIDAB010000212.1 GCA_027310845.1 bacterium
GTGTAAAGGCTCACCGGGTACATTACAGCGGTTTCATTATTATGCAGGCTTGGTTTATTGTTGAGATAATTACGTTAGCTCTCAGCATTCCGGTCCTAGCACTGTCATATTATTGGTGTTTCCTCCTAGCAAGTTCGGTCAAGTACCCAAGAGATCTTGGAAGCAGCGATGTCCATCTGATGAGATTTCCAATGGTTTCCATCCTCATCGCAACATTCAATGAGAAGTTTGTCATCGCAAGATCATTAGAAGCGATGAAACACTTGGCTTACCCGAAGGACAAGTTTCAGGTTGTCATCGCGGATGATTCTACTGACGAGACTATGGAGATAATAGATGAAAAGGTGAGCGAGCTGAATCGCCTTGGCATAAGTACAATAGTGTCAAGGAGGCTGAAGAGAGAACACTTCAAGTGCGGCGCTCTAAACACGGCCATGAATTACGTCGTTGGTGAATGCGTACTTCTTCTCGACGCCGACTCGATCATACCTCCAGACATATTAAGCAAGGGGATAAATGCGCTCGAAACTCATGCACGAACTTCCTTTGTCTCATTTCGCTATGGGCATTACAACAGAGACTACAATATGGTGACCAAATTGTTTGCCCTTTCTCAGGATCTAGGCGACACAACCTCAAAAATGGGATCTTACATAATCGATGCACCTTTTTCATTTCAGGGTGGGTTCACTCTAGTTAGGACGCAAGATCTCAGAGATGTTGGACAGTGGTCGAACGAGCGTATTGCAGACGATACTGACGTTTCCATAAAATTGTACCTGAAGGGAAAAAGAGGAATTTACCTGAGCAACGTGAAAATAATGAGCGAGGATCCTTCGACGCTTGAAGCTTGGAAAAAGCAGGTTGCTCGAACCTCCCAGGGGTGGTGGAGGTGCATAGCAAAGTACTGGAGGCAGATCGTCACAGCCAGAGAAATTTCCATTAGAAAAAGGATTGGTCTTTTTCTTATGCTCACGGCTCCTTTTTCAAGCGTGAGCTGGATACTGGTTACATTTCTCTCTGCCATTGCGATTTTACTCAATATCATCGCGCCTCCAAGCTCGATCTTTAACAGTCTGACATACATCGCGGTGCTGACGATCCCGTATGCAATCTCTTTACTAGCTAGTGCTTGGGCACTTTACGTCCAAGATCTCCTAAACAGGGATAATCTGCTGTTGATTCCAATGCTTAGCTATGCTGAAGGAGCGATGCTTACGCTATCTTCGCTCGGGTTTTTCTACGGAATATTTGACAGAATGGGCTTTTTCCTTTACCGAACGCCAAAGTCCGGATCTGAGAAGGATATGACTCAGACGCATTACTTCCAAAACCTCACAAACGATCGCAATGCAATCATCGAAGGGAGTCTCGCTTTCGGCGGAATGGTTCTAGGTGCTCTAGTCTTGTTTCATGGATTGTGGTTCCTGTCATTTTCGATGGCGGGCTTTGGGATTTGTACGCTAAAATCAATGAACTTGTCTAGACATTTGAGGGCTAGCACATCCCGGCCAGTTCAGAAGACTATGCCAGAAATCGTACCACCAATTTTGAACAGGGAAAGATATAGCTCGGGGAACCTTCTGTTGCGCCGGATTGTCTGATATTTGGCTGGAACTATCATAATGTGAAGGCATCTTTTGGTAAACTCCTAACCTCGGGAACTAGACACAGCTAAATTCCGTCATGCATGCAAGACGAACCTGTGAAAGAGAAGTCTTGAGAATGGAGGTCTGGGGAATGAATCAAGCCATTAGAAGGCTCATCACGCGTAATGAAGCACTTTTCAACGCAGCAAAGTATGGTATCGCTGTTGCTATGGGATTTTTGGTCACCGAAGTCGTTCTCACAACAGGTGTATTAGTTGCGTATAGGGATATTACTGTACCTAGCTCAGACTTCTCTTCACCTTTTCTTTTGGAGCTGAATGCCCTCGCCTTTGCGATAGGAGTCACATTTGCATTCTTTCTAAACGATCAATTCATGATGCGCAACAATGGAAAGCTGCCGAGAGGAGCTGCGAATACAATAGTTCGGTTACTCAAATTTCAGCTTGTCTCATTGACTGGAAATCTGATTACGATTGGTGCGCAGCTCGCGTTGCTCGGAATGCTTTCCGTTTCCCCATCACTTGGCACCATCATCGGGGCGGTTGTCGCGTTTCCGGCGAGCTACTTCTTCTCGCAGAAATTTGTGTGGAGAATTTCCAACATGTCGCGGGCGAGGGTACTCCAGATTCCTCATGAACCTTGGCTACAAAAACGAATTGATGGCATCAACAGCTCTCTCAATGCCATTGTATTTCCTAGAAATCAATTGCATATTCTTTGCGTTGTTGTTGTATTTCGAGTCATGCAAGCATTCGTCAACTGATTCAACTAGTTTCTGTGGATTCATTTCATCTTGGGAAATTTCAATTCCGAGGCCCAGTTTGACAAACTTTTCCGCGTTGCTGATTTGCTCGGAATGATTGTGTACGGGGACAAGAACTGCTGGTTTCCCGTTGTCTATGCACTGCTCAATTGTTCTGTGTCCAGATCTTCCAATAATCATGTCAGAGAGCATGAATAATTCGTCTTTTACGGGACACCATTCATATATCCATGCCCCGTTCACTAGCTTCCTTGGTTCAGTAGATCCGTTTGGATAGCCCATTGATACAACGATGTTAAACCTCTTCGAAAGAAGCTCTGTCGAACGCAAAGCGTCTCTCACAAATCTTTCCTTTGTGGCACTTGGCCCGCTGATCTGGATGAATACTAGCGGCCGACTGTCAATACCAAGTGCAGTTTTCGCGTTCCCAAGCATTTCCTTTGTTGGATGTGGAGGTGGCATGAAACCGACGAATGTTACTCTCCCCTTCACATCGTTTCCAGCGATATTGGCTTCTCCGATAGTGTAGGGCGGAGGGAGATCAGGCATCAATATCTTGTCGCTGAGGGACCAAAATAGACCGAGGATATTCCCTTCGATTCTTTGGAACAACCTTGAGACGGCGCCATCTTGGAATCTTGGAGGGAAGAGAACCTTGAACTGGTTTAGGAGGGTAATCACTGGGTATGATTTCAAGCGTGCCGCAAATATCGCGGAGAGGCGCGACTCTGAAATAACGATCTTTGGTCCAAATTGGGACAAGTGTTCCATCTCGAAACTGACCTGTTGTGAAAAAGAAGGCAGTGCAAATAGAAAACTAAGGAACGATCCACTTGAAGAGAAACCTCCAGATTCGCTCCATTTGAAAATGTCGACCGATGGGCTCTTCAGAATGTTCTTCTCTCCAAACTTCTTGAGGTAGTCAAGAGCTTCATCGAAACTTGAGTAGAGGAACTCATCCCCATCTTGATAGAGTTTCTCGGCGATGTCGTGAACTCGGGTTATATGTCCAATTCCCGAGCCAAAAACAGAAAAGTAAATCTTGCGCAAGATATAGTGT
>DAIDAB010000213.1 GCA_027310845.1 bacterium
GTATTAGGATCTTTCCGAGTAATAAAAAGTGCCTTGCCAGGAATGATGCAGCGGAGAAATGGCGTGATAATCATATTTTCCTCAACGCCGGCATTAGCTGGTTACGAAAAAGGCGGAGCGTATACATTGGCAAAAGCGGCTAATCTAGGCCTCGCGAAAGAAATCGCAGCAGAATACGGATCTTACAACATCAGGGCCTATGCAATTGCACCTGGGAATATAAAAACTATCAGAACATTTGATCAGCTAACGAGTGGGGAACAAGAAAAACTCTCGTCCGAGTCTCCGATGAAGCGCTGGGGAAATCCTGAGGAGGTAGCCAACGTTGCGGTGACTCTCGCCTCTGATAACATGAGTTTTGTCACAGGGCAAACGATAGTCGTCGACGGTGGCACAGTGATGCTCTAGAACTAGTACTGCTTCAGTGTTATCTTACGGAATTGTGTCTATTGTTGTTTAAATCACTCAGAAATTGGAGATAGAGCATCATGCCTCGAGATCTCCCAATCGGGAACGAGAGATATCTTGTGATGTTCGATAGAACGTATCAGATTGCAGATATTTTCTTCCCACATGTTGGATTGGAAAACCACTCTCTGGGACATCCTTTCAGATTCGGCGTATTCGCCGATGGGAAATTCTCCTGGATAACTGATTGGAAGAAGACAATGACGTATCTTGATGATTCCCTTGTCACTCAAGTCGTGCTTGAGAATCCCGATATGAGATTGCAATTGGAATGCACTGATTGCGTTGATTTTGTAAGCCCGGTATTCCTTCGAAAAGTGGGCATTGCGAATCTCTACGATAACGCTCGAGAAGTCCGGTTATTCTTTCATCACGACTTCCATTTGAAAAGCACAAGCATCGGAGACACTGCTTACTATGACGCATACAAGTCAAAGGCAATTCTACATTACAAGGCTGAAACGTATTTCTTGATGAATTGCCAGACGGAAAGAGGCGAGGGCATTTTTCAGTATGCTTGTGGGTTCAAGGAATATCGTGGCGCACTTGGTACCTGGAAGGACGCTGAAGACGGATTTCTGTCCATGAGCCCAATAGCCCAAGGTTCAGTCGATTCTGTACTCTCTGCGAGAGTTGATCTTCCTGCGAAAGGCAAAGCAACAGTCTATTACTGGATGGTGGCCGGGAAGACCTATGACGAGGTCCAAAGAATGGACGGCTTTGTAAAGAGCAGAACGCCTGACATTCTGATTCAGAGAACGATAGATTTCTGGAGACTTTGGTGTTCAAAAGAAGAGGCTAATCCTAGCGACCTCAGCAACTCTGTCTGGAATCTATACAAGAGAAGTCTGCTCACCATAAGGTCGCAAACAGACGGCAATGGCGCAGTGATTGCAGCTAATGATTCAGACATACTTCAGTTCAACAAAGACACTTATTCCTATATGTGGCCAAGGGATGGAGCATTCGTAACAATGGCGATGGATGACGCTGGATATAGTGTCATGGCGAGAAATTTCTTCGAATTCTGCTCAAAGGCAATATTGCCTGCAGGATGGTTTTTTCACAAATATCAGCCAGATGGTAGTGCGGGGAGCTCTTGGCATCCTTGGGTAGTCGCCAACGAACCACAGCTTCCGATTCAGGAAGACGAAACGGCTCTCGTAATCATTGCTTTATGGAATCATTTCGCTCGTTATCAAGATGTGGACTTTGTGAAGCCATTCTACAAACCGATTGTGAAAATGGCCGGAAATTTTCTTCTTAAATACAGAGATCCAACAACCAATCTGCCGATGGAATCTTACGATCTTTGGGAAGAGAGAAGAGGCGTGTTCACCTACACTTCTTCCTCGGTTTACGGAGGTCTCATCGCTGCCTCCAAGTTTGCCGACTCTTTTGGTGATAATCAGCTCGCTACCGCTTTCTCTGATGGAGCTGCTGAAGTCAAGATGGCGATAGAGAATTTTCTTTACGACTCTTCACTGAAAAGGTTCATACGAGGGTGCAACATCGCGAATGGAAAAGTAACGGACCATGACACTTCGCTAGACTCTTCGTTGGTAGGAATCTTTCTGTTCGGCGTGCTACCTGCCGACGATGGACGAGTGACGGCGACGATGAAGGAGATTGAGGATAAGCTTTCGATCAAGACCAATGTAGGCGGTGTAGCTAGGTACTCTGGAGACAGATACCAGGCGGTTGGAGAATACGACTCGAGCATACCAGGGAATCCGTGGTTTGTATGCAATCTCTGGCTGGCAGAATGGTACATTGCGATTGCAAAGCAAAAATCTGAACTCGACAGAGCCCGAAACATACTTGACTGGTGCGTTTCTCACTCTCTTCCTTCTGGAATAATGGCTGAGCAACTGAATCCCTATGATGGTTCGCCTGTTTCCGTCAGTCCGCTTACTTGGAGCCACGTGGCCCTCGTTAACGCGGTTAACAGCTATGTGAAGAAGTTCAACAGTCTGAATCAATAGACTGCCCAGATGAGCTTGTCAAGCCGATTCGCCGGGTTTGTGTGAAGTGTCAGCTTTCCGCACTGCTCCTGTCTTCACACTCTGCTCCATGTTTGGCACGCCTCTGGAGGAGCGTGCATCAAAAGCCTCCGTTGGAATTTCGGAATTTCAAGGTTCAACCAAAAAAGCCCAGCCTCTGAAATCACGAGATGAGGGAAATGTAACAACAAAACCAAGAAAACGCGTTTTATACCTGAAACGCTGCATATGGTATATGCCAAGAAGAAAGATTTCCAAATCAGATATTCATGGAATCATTGTCCCAATGGTTACTCCATTCAGAGGGAAAAACGGTCAAGACATCGATCTCTCGGCTCTTGCAAGACTTTCAAATTTCCTAATTGATAACGGGGTTGATGGATTGATGCCTTTAGGGACCTCAGGTGAATTCGCTCTCTTGGAGAGGCGAGAGAGAAGACTCGTGGTCGAAACCGTCGTCAAGGCTGCTGCGGGACGTGTGCCCGTAATTGCAGGCATTTCTTCACCAGGAACGGACAATGCCATCGCGCTCGGCAAAGATGCATTTGCCGCGGGCGCTGATGCTATGATCGCGACCGGCCCATATTACTACAAGACAGAATCGGAAGGCCTTCTGATCCATTATCAATCTCTCTTGGATTCTGTTGATCTTCCCTTGATGGTTTACAACATTCCGAGCTGGGTGGGATACAATATTCCTCCAGAGGTTGTGAAAACACTCCACGAGAAAAACGGGGGCAGAGTGCTTGGAGTGAAGTTCACCACAAATGACCTTGCGCAATTTCTTGAATATCTGCGTCTGCTAAAGGATGATATCTCCATAATGATAGGATCGGACGCGCTTGCTTTTTCCGCCCTAGGGTTGGGTGCCGCTGGGG
>DAIDAB010000214.1 GCA_027310845.1 bacterium
CCATTGAAGCAGCCCTGAAATTAGCGCGGTATGCAACAAAACGCCCGCGATTTCTGTCATTTAGTGGCGCATTTCATGGAAGAACAATGGGATCTGTTTCACTCACCGCAAGCAAACCCACGCAAGTAGCCGGATTCTCTCCACTTATTCCGGGAGTAGACCATGTTCCTTTCCCGTACTGCTACAGATGTCCCCTCAAGCTTGAGTATCCAAGTTGCGGATTCGCATGCATCGATTATATTCAGGAGCAGTACTTTGACAAATATGTTCCACCAGAGGAGGTGGCGGGTTTCTTCATTGAACCAATTCAGGGCGAGGGCGGTTACGTCGTTCCGCCTGACGATTATTACAAAGAGCTCTTCAAGAGATTTGGCAAGTATGGCATCCTCTTTGTAGACGACGAAGTGCAGAGTGGAATCGGGCGAACAGGAAAGTGGTTTGGCATAGAGCATTTCGGCGTGGTGCCTGATATGATAGCTGTCGCAAAGGCTCTTTGCGGCGGACTGCCCATCGGTGCCCTAATAGCAAAATCTGAACTAATGACGTGGGGTCCTGGTTCCCACGCGAGCACATTTGGAGGCAACCCGGTTTCAGCCGCGGCAGGTCTCGCGACGCTTTCATTCATTGAGGAGAACAATCTACTCGAAAACGCGAGAAAGCAAGGAGAGTACTTGAGAAAGATATTCGAGGAATGGAAAGAGAAGTACGAAATTATTGGCGATGTCAGGGGAAAGGGTCTCATGATTGGTATCGAGATCGTCAAAGACAAAAAGTCAAAAGCTTATGGTAAGGAAGAAGCCAACAAGATAATTGACATCGCGTGGAAAAAAGGGGTTCTCCTTATCACTTGCGGCAAGTCCACGCTGAGGATAGCTCCTCCTTTGACCATTACGCAAAAACTCATTGATGAAGCGGTGGAGGTGATAGAAGGCGCAATCAGAGAGGTCAATCAGGAGGCACTCAAGTACAAGTAAAATACTCCTCCTTTGATGTCTAAAACTGGGCGTTATTCGTGTTTTTGGGCCACGAAGTAAATGCTGGGTGAGTGCTCCCTATATTCTATGAATGGAGACGAATACACCCCTGAAATGGAAAAACCTGATTCTGAGAGGAGTCTTGAGAGATCGGACTTTGAGTAGAACTTGAGCTTCATGTTATCATTGATCAGCTCGCTGACACCTCCCTTTTCAAAGAGATAGTAAGCGTGCCAGTCAACCAAGTCTGGTTCTATCTTCCTGCTCAGATTTGCACGGATCACTGATTTCCCTTCGTCATCGAAGAAAGAGTCGATGAATGGCTCGTTCAAGAGGTTCTCCTTTATTCCCTCAGAATTCTCCACATCAAACACAAATAGTCCAGCAACTTTGAGAATTGACCTAACTTCTGAGAAAAGCGCTCTGACTTGCTCGTGACTCAGACCTGCAAGGCTCCAATACATGCAGATTGCACTGTCGAAAGAGCTCTGGCGTAGTGGCATTTTCAGAAAGTCTCCAAGAAGCACTTCGGATCCTGAACCAAGCTTTCGCAATTTTGCAGACGCTACTTGGACCATCTCTTCACTTGCATCCATAGCGTAGAACTCGCGCTTTGAATCAACTTTCAAAGCCGATTGCACTAGTCCACTGATGTGGTTTCCAGTGCCGCAGGAGATATCTATCACATTCTTGCAACCATGTGATTCTAGCAACTTTTCGAGCCATCTTGTTTCCAAAGCATAGTCTCTGTATTGACTTTCGAGCTTATCATAGTACTTCGCGAAATCTGTGTAAAGTTTTGGAAGTTTCTTCATATTGATGCGTTCCTCTTTGACTGATTGACTCAGTAAATCATTCTGTTCGAGATCTCAAGCCGGCTCTCGTTCGTGAGAAAAGCAGGGCCGCGCAATCTGCGTCTCTTCGCGACAATCAGAGCGAGATACTGGAGGGCAATTGAATAATAGATTGCTCGCTGCAAAGGTTGTTCACTGTCTATGCGAATCGGTATAAGATAACTCCTAATCTTATTCTTGTTTAGCAGCGAATCAAGCGACGTCGCTTTCCGATCTTCTCGTCCGAGACCTAGAATTATCACTCGCTCCCTACTTCCCTTGATGGAAAACAGATTCAAATGAGAGAACTCTTCCGTGAGCTGATAATCGGCATTTCCTCCAGTGAATTCGAATATCTTGGCGGCGCCGTACAATGCTATCGGGTAAAAGGGTCCGCTGCCAATGAAATGGTAAATTGAATCCGGGTCATCAGGAATCGTTCGCGCCCAATTTCTTGCATCCTTGATCATTCCCTTGACATTGAGCATCTCGAGATTCTTGAATAACGTCGCACATGCAAGAATAGAAGTCGTGAAACTGTTAGTTCCAGGAGTCAGTCCATCGTATTTTGAGAACTTGAGCTCAATCAAGCGTGAGCAGGATCTTGCAAGCTCGCTGTCGGGATTTGCGGTGATAGCTATTGTTTCTTTAGCACCGTGATGCCTGGCAGATTTTGCTGCCAGGATGTTGGCTCTTGTCTTCCCTGACACAGAAACGAAGAATACTCTCTTGTTTCTGATGGCATTCGGATAAAGAAGAATATCATATGGGTCAAACGCGCGCAATCTGAATTTCATGAGTCGTTCAGTGAATTTGACGCATGCAAGAGAGTCTCCTGCTCCACATAGGACCGTGTCTTCGGGCTTTACCTTCTCGATTCCGAGGTTCTTCATGTACGAAACGTACCTTATCAGATCGGTCTCTTGAGACTCGATCTCGTTGAGCATGGCGTTAAAACCGCCGATCGAAGTCGTTCTCCTTGAGCTTGGCAATTCTTTATGGCTCCCCCTTGAGGATCACGTAAAAGGACTTCCTGACCTCCGCGACACAGGCCATTATAATTCGATCTAGTCTGATGAATCTAGTTTCGAAAAGATTGAAGAATGAAGCAACTTCATTGGTCTTCCTCGATGGTAAGAGTAAGCCTATCGCAAACTTTGCGTTTTCCAACTGTTTCGAATTCTTTCATTTAAGGAGTGACTATTACTGGAACAGAAGGCATTATCGCCTCGTTCCACTGTATCATGGTTTAGCGAAGAATAGAATTTTGCAAAAACTGCTGCTACCATTCTTATTGATTGGCGCATTATTACGTTGTCAATAACATGAGTGCCTCTGAGCATAGAGCCCAACAACGCAATTTTGCGTTTATCAATAAGAGAAGGCTCCAAGAGCTAATCTGACCTAATTCCATAACCTACTAAAATAGAGTTCTTCTGTTTGATTTCTAAATGAGTGTGGGGTTATACAGAGAGAAGAGGCGGGAGGTGGGATTCGTTCGCTTTCGCGACCGAAGTATCCATATTTCATATCTGATC
>DAIDAB010000215.1 GCA_027310845.1 bacterium
CAGCTACCGTGGGAACGGTTGCGACCGAAGCTGCTCTCTTTGGCATACTCGCGGGCGCAGGTGGCAACAGGGGAGGTGGAGGATTTGGTGGAGGGCTGTTTGAGGGAGCCGTCCTCGGGTCGGTCATGGGTGGAGGGATGGGAGGAGGTGGAGGAGGATACAAAAAGGCACTTTCGATGGATGAAAACTACAACTATCCAGTCGTTGGTCTAAAATCTCTGAATGCGTATCAGCCTCGAGATTACGTCTTTGCCCTAGATCAAAGACAATTATTCGATGTTTCAAAGATACCGAAAAGCATCAAAGTGTTGAATGGTGACGTGGGGGAGGATTCTGCGAAGTACCAGGCAAAGACATTTGTCGATCAACTCCAGTCAGACAAGGCGCACAAGCAGTACCATATGATCCAGTCGATCCAGAGTCAGGAAGATGTCTCTGATGGAGAGCTTCTTCACGTTCCGATCTGGTTTGCTAGGTTTGATCACAAGGGCAAGAAAATAGTGCTTGTGATCGATGGCAACTCTGGCGGGCTAATAAACAGCATCGGACTCTAGAATACTCCACGGGCTTTACCATAAAGCCCTAAGAAAATCACGACCAGAATAAATCCGACAGGCGGCACGAGGAAGGCAGTAGCGTAGGATCTCGTCGCAACAGCACCTGCAATTATAGGACCCGCAGCAAGTCCTATCCCAATGGATGATTCAAAAACACCCGCACCAGCGCCCATCTGTCTTTCATTTGCTTCAGCAATCATTCCCATTTGAGCGATGAAATAGACTACTGAGTAACCGCCTGCGAGGATAGAGAATGAAACAAAATACAGCCCGCCTGAAGGATCCCTTACCGAGATAAGCAGGCTCGAGAGGCTCCCGGCCAACAGAGCAAGCAGGACGTTCCTATTTCGTTTCGAAGGATTCAGCAACGCACTTCGGAAACGTTCATGGGTTGACATGGCGTATATCAAAAATCTCAACACTCCGAAGGTGAATGGAGGAGCCGCGATCAGCATCACAGACATTCCAAGAGTGTTCCCGTATGGGGCGAAGAAAGTGAAAAAAATTCCCTCTGTCACATACATGAGGATAAGGCTTGCCACATACAACATGACCTGGAAATTCTTCTTTGGATCTTGCCTTTGGAAAACTTCTTTCAAAGAAGAAGTGATGGAATACTTCGCCGTGGGGTGATTTCTTGAACGAGAGATCTCCCCTTTACCAAGAATCAGCGAGACCAGGTTTGATGCAAGAGTCATTCCGAGAACAACGGCAGTCGCGATGTAAGCAAAACGCATCGAACCGAATGCAATCAGAACCCCTCCGAGAAGCGGCCCTATCGCTGCCCCAAGCGACCAACTCGAATTAAAAAAACTCAGAGCGCGCGAGTTGCCAAAAGTTTCAATTGTGATGCTCGACTCTATTGCTGGCCAAAGCATCGCCCATCCAAAGCCCTCAAATGCCCTTGCTATTATCAACTCTAGCGGAGTTGTAGCGATGGAGTAAAATAGTGACACAATTGTCAGCAATGCAAAGGCTGAAACTATGAAAAACCGCCTTAAACCGCTCCTATCGGAAAAGTGCCCCATTACAAATGGCATGAATGCATAGACTATACTCGCAGCTCCGCCGACCAACCCAACCTCGAATGGATCTGCACCAATGTTGACGGCGAGAAGCGGGATAAACAGGCTGAAAATTGGCACGACGAGGTTTCCTAAGAAGGAAGTAGTCAAGTACAGTTGAAAGTGCGAGCTTGCGCTCGATGAACCTGGCTGATCGTTGGCGTCGGCTCGCATACCCAGAGGACGATGTTAGAAAAATATCGTATTAAAACAAAGGCTAGCGAGTGGATTCAGAGGACACTGCGCGAGCAAGCTCCCCAAATTCCTGCGCGTTCTCTACTTTCCGCCTCACTTCGATCAGCTCTGCCACTATACTGATTGCTATCTCTTCGAGAAGGATCGAATTGATTTCAACTCCGGCGGGTGCATGCACTCGCTCGATGAAGGAGCGGTCGACTCCCAACCGTTCCAGTTCCATTTTCGTAGCGGCCCACCTGTTTTCACTTGCCACAACTCCAACGTAGTTGACATTCGGAGACTTTGAGATGCGCTCAAGAAGTGGTGCGTCGTTGACACCTCGAGTGACCAAAACAACATATGCACCTTCTGGGATGTTAATTGATTTCACATCGAGTGTCGTGCTTGCTAGATCTGGCTGACCACAGGCGCCGAGCGGATTGTGCTCTATTGTCTTGAATCCTACCTCCCTTCCCACGTTAACAACTGTTCTTTCAAGCGGGCTGTTAAAAGTGTCCCCGAAGACCATTAGCATAGGACGCGGTGAATACGGCTCGACCAGTATCTCCATGTTTCCCCCGCAGTTTGTCTCAACATGAACCTCGTCCCCATCACCCGAGATGGAGATTTTACCGAGCGCCGTCTTTGCGTCTTCGAGAAACACCCTCACCACTCTGGGGGTCTGATTCTTGATCACATCCAGTCCGACCCTCACGATTGGTCCTTCTGGACATCCACCCCCAAGGGTTCCATAAGCAATCTCTCCGCGAGCGGTGATTATCATCTTAAAACCTGCCTTGCCAAGAGTTGAGCCAAATGTCCTTGTAATAGTGGCGATAGCGAGCTTCTGCCCTTTGAGCTCTTCTAGTTTCAAAAGGAAGAGATCGTCCATTTTCTTTCTCACTCCGACTAAGCAGAGGAGTTATGCGAAGAACTCTGATTTAATCATTCCACTGGTCCAGTACCGAGCTGGGATTTGAAATCAGAATCATGTGCCGGCCTTTCTTGCTCTCACAGACCACGTGTTTTCGTCAATCTCAGTAACACTATACTCAAAGTTCCTCAGTCTCAGAACAGTTGGAATCGAGTTGAGCGCCGCGTATTTGTCATCTGAGATTATCTCAATCACTTGATCAGGCTGTGCCGACTGTGCAATCTTTGCCGTCTCAAATGATGGGTAGGGGCAGACCTGACCGCGTGTGTCAATCTTTCTGTCAGGCTGAATATCTGCGAGTGACTCTGAACCAAGCAATAGTTTCTGTGTTTGAACTGTAATCGAGTTTTTCACTTTACACAAAGAGTACAACGCCTCCCGCCTTTGCTGCTGGGAGAGCGTTGGACAGGAAGCCGACAACATCCTCAATCTGGACTCCAGGCAAAATAGTTGATTCTGTTACTCCCATTTGAGTGAGCATTTCTTTGGATGGCGCGCATGCACAGACGTGAGCGCCAGCACTGATGGCGTCATTC
>DAIDAB010000216.1:0-2997 GCA_027310845.1 bacterium
ACATGGGTCTTGCCACAGTAATTGGAGTGGAAGATAGAGATGCGTCAGGAAAGTCTCTTCCAGCCTCGATGAAAGCCACAATCGAGAGACTTAGAACCTGGGATGGAAGGAGCCAGGTACACGAACCCGTTGATAGAAATCTGCGACAGGCGTTCAGTGAACTAGATAGGCTTGCCGACAAGCTTAATGTGAGTGATGCGGTCATCGAAAAGGCCGCGTACATTTATAGAAAGGCCCTCGAACGAGGTCTGGTAAGGGGAAGATCGATTTCAGCTCTCATTGCTGCTTCTCTCTACGCCGCTTGTAGGGATACCGAGACCCCGCGAACTCTCAAAGACGTATCTGCTGTGAGCAATGTGAAGAAGAAGGACATTGCTCGTTGTTATAGGTTATTGCTCAGAGAAATGGATCTCCGAATGCCAGTAGTTGATCCAACGAAATGTGTTTCCAGAATAGCGAGCAAGGCAGGTCTGACCGAGAGGACAAAGCGGAGAGCACTTGAGATCTTGAAGCGTGCCGAAGAAACGAGAACCTCTGCCGGAAAAGATCCGATGGGGCTTGCGGCAGCAGCGCTGTACGTTGCTTGCGTTATGGAAAACGAAAACAAAACTCAGAAAGATGTCGCTGAAGCGGCAGGCGTAACAGAAGTCACGATCAGGAACCGCTACAAAGGGCTGAAGGCTGCGCTCAAGATATAATCAAATGCACGTTGTACTTTCGCCATGGTTTGCAGCAGACTGCTATGTGGTCACTCGTTCTTTGAACTTCTTTTCTAGTTCTTCTTTCTTGAACATATCTGGATAGTGCTTTGACAGCAAGTTTGCATACATCTGAGCCTCCTCATCGCTGAGATACTGAAACATATACTGCCCAGAATATACACTCGGTTCCCCTTCCCTCCTTGAGAATTCGATGTGTATTAGTGGATCACCGCGCTTAATAGTGATTGGGAATCGTTCATTGTTTAAATTGACGAGCTCAAGCGCAAGCCTGCCCACAAATCCACTGTGTACCTTTACTGAGTTTAGAAAAGAAAGCCCGAGTCGACCATACTTGCTCTTTGCAGTGAGGTGCCCCACCAAATCTGGCGGCGTGAAGACAACTTCATGCGATATCACATTCCGGTGCTCAAGATAGTGAAGAATAGTTTCTTCCTTCACTGTGAGAACGTACCCGTCTCCATCAAACAGGGCGTAATCGAAAGGATGGATGCATTTTCGGTCTTCAACTAGTTTCATTAGGAGATTCTTTCCGAGTATTGTCATTTGGCAATTCCTCCGCGCAATGCTATTTTACGATATTGCCAGCCTGTGCAGAGAATGCCCACTATTCTTTCCTTTCCTCTTCGTCCTTGTGAATTCTTGGAGGTTCGATTATAGTCTCATCTTCAATTTTGTGTCTCTGCGCTCTTATCAAATCGCTGCGCGAAATGTACCCTACAGGTTGTCGTGTCTTGTCAACCGCGAAGAGAAAATGAACATCCTGCAGTACCATCTGTTTCATGGCCTCATATCCGAGCTCGTCTTCTCTAATAGTGAGAAACTGCTTTGAGCAAATCTTCGCAACTGTCAGATCAGGATCAGCGAGTGCAGCTCCCTTGTAAACATCCGACCTGTCAACTACCCCAAATATACGACCATTCATTGTGACTGCTAGTTTCTTTTTCTCCCAGAATTGATGACCAGGCTGCGACAATAATTTGTAGAGCTCGAGGACGTTTTGCTTCGCATCCACAGACGCTATCGGCTGGCTCATCAATTTAGAGACCGGTATCTGCCGCAGAGGATTGTACTCATAGATGTTGCGAACACGAAGTCCCCTGCGAGTAAGTTTTTCTGTCATGATCGAGTCCTCCATCAAGTACTCTCCCACAAGCTCGGCAATAACAGCTGTAACAATAATGGGTATTATTCCTTGATATGCAAGCGTTACCTCGAGAGTGAAGAGTATCGATGCGAACGGAGCTCTGGAAGCAGTGCCAAATACTGCCCCCATTGCAGCTATTGCAAAAATCCCCGGCATTACGCCGATCTGGCCCAGAAATGGGAATGCTTGAAGCATACCAACGCCGTAAAGGAATCCCATCGACGATCCGATCAAGAAGAGTGGCGCAAGGGTGCCGCCAGAGGTCTGGGATCCCATCGAAAGAAGCCAAGCCACAGCCTTCGCGACGAAGATAAGGAGAACAAGTTCCACTGCTCCTGAGTACTGTCCACTCAAGACGTTCGTGATGATGTTGTATCCCACACCCAGAATCTGTGGCACAGCAAAACCTATGATGCCAACAAATAGGCCGCCGATAGCAGGGAGCCAGGGTTGCCCTAGTGGAATTTTGTGAAATACATCCTCAGTCTTGTAGAGACCACGTGAAAGTCCTGAACCAAGTATTCCTGATGCGACGCCCAATAAGACAAAGAATGGAAGGAGCTCAAATATCTGAAACGGATTGCTCCCAAACGAGTAGCCTATGGAAGATGGCGAAGCGCATCCTGCAAGAGCTGCGGTGATGGAATAAGAACAGCTGAAGAAAAGAGGCGTGTTGCTTATAAGGAGAAAATGCATCAAACCGCCTACTGCTGATGCGACGCTGACCGGAATGAGTGATTTGACCCGGAACTCGAAAAGAAGAAGTTCGATTACGAGGAGTATTGCCGATAAGGGCGTACCGAACGTTGCCGCCATCCCAGCTGCGGCCCCGGATGCAAGCAGTATCTTCCTCTCTGATCCAGTCACAGGAATCAGTTGTCCGACAAAGGATCCGAAAGCACCCCCGGTCTGAATGATTGGCCCTTCTGCCCCAAAAGGCTGCCCAGATCCGATTGTAAAAGCCGACGAGAGAGCTTTCAGAACTCCTACTTTAGGTGCAATTCTGCTACGATGTTGAAGTATCGATTCCATTGCTTCTGGGATTCCATGTCCAATTATGCGTCTCGACCCGTACTTGATCATCAGACCCGCGATGAGTCCCCCCACGACAGGAACAATAATGACTAGAGG
>DAIDAB010000216.1:3007-3264 GCA_027310845.1 bacterium
CCAATGCCAACAGCTAGCATTGTTAGTAGTCCGATTCTAGAGTCTTCTCTTTGGTCAGTGGATCTATGATTTTCTGCCAATCTCCGATCATCGAAATGAAAAGCGATGCGGAGTGCATATTGACATTAATTTTAAACGTAACTCTCGTGATTTGGAACATTCTCAAATCTGTGCGAAGAGAGCCGGGGGTGGGATTTGAACCCACGAGACCAATTGCGGTCACAGGCTGTCGAGGCGTATTGCTTTTGAAAGCCAGC
>DAIDAB010000217.1 GCA_027310845.1 bacterium
TACGTGAGCCATCCGCCAAAAGCGACCATCGCAGCAGCGCTTAGATGGATTAGCCTTTTCCAGTTATACCGACCACCAAGGTTCCTATATGCTTCCTTTGCTAGATGCTTGTAACAAGCGTAGTAGACGGCGAGTTGAGATTCGTTTAGGACGAGCTGATTATACTTCTTACTCTTCAAGAGCCCCAGCGGAACATTTTGAACTGGAGTGACTGAGAATTCAAATGGCCTGCCGCTCTCCAGGGCGGAAGCGCTCATCGAATTCACGAGCGCCACTGTCTCCCAGTTATCCTCCGGGAGTTCATCAGGTTGTCCCACTTGAACAGTGAACGCAGGCCTCCAATAGTACAGATTCATATTGAACACTCCACGCCAGACAATGTCAGACCATGTGCCGTCGGAACCGATCCTGAGTGGAAGAGTTTTGTTTGGCATGTGTATCTTCGCAAGGCGATCCGAGCCAGTCTCAAGTCCTACCTGGATTCCAATCCAGTTGGAAGAACTCGCTCCGATGACACTGGAGAGTTTTTTGATCAGCTCCGGGTAGGCAGACGGAATCGATATTCTACCGTGAGTGGGATTGCTTCTCTCCGTCCCTGGGACCTTCATCACTGCGGAAAACAACAGCCTCAGCGATTCGTAGTTTGGTTCAAAGTTCTTCCCGTGATCATAAGCAAAGATCTCATCACTATGAAGCCACGCGTTTCTGTGGCCTCCCCTGGCATTGACTTCCACTTCCCTTGCCACCTTTTCCGGGGGATAATATCGGAGAGGCCTCAAAGTCACCTCGCAGAAATCGCATCCGATACCACACCCTCGCATCACCTCGGCTATCGCCTTGATAGATGGGTGCCTAATCTCCGGGATGTCCTCCATTTTCGGGAACTGCTTTGAGTAGCGGCTCCTTGAAATGAACTTCTCGTTCACCGACCAACACTTATGAAAATCACTGTCAAACGTCTGGAAACCGTTGAAGAAGAACTCGTTGTTACTAAAAGACCCGTCACTGATTTCGCTAAACAGATCGCAGGCAATATCATCCGCTTCTCCTTGAAAGGCGTAATCGATTCCCAATCGATCCATTTCCTCGGGCAGTATCATGCACTCCCACACTCCAGGTCCTCCGACAACGACCTTTGCGTTTGTACCTCTCCTCGCGCGATTTATCCTAGCCATCAGAGCACCGAATTCCTTTTTGACGTACGGGCGGTTCTCCAAACCAAAGAAGATCGGGAATGACATCGTGAGTGGACCGATGCCGAAGGGATCCATCGTGTTGATCCCGATTACTTGCGTATCCATGCCGATGAATTGCTCTAGATAGTCCTCGTGAGGCGCAACAACATCTTCCTCGCTGTTCTCCTTCAAAAGCGAGGCCTCCACCTTCCTAACGGGATAAGCTGCCCTCGACGCCCTGCCCTTGATTGCAGGTGGAGGTCTTCCCTTTAGGTAATTGTAGAATGGTCCAGGTACAAGGCACGTGGGGACACATGGTAGAAAGTCGAGAAGAGGAAAATCTCTATACTCGTTGGACAGCGTTGTGTCGGAGAGAAGAACATACTTTGCCATCCTTGTTCAAGCAACTTTTAGTGAACAAGAGTGACATATATTTAAGACACAGAGAAAGAGGGATCATTTCTTAGACAGTTGACTTTGGTGCCGCAACGTCGTGTTTCAATGGTCTAGCCTGCGTCATTGCTAAGCCCACGACATAGAAACTAGTGGCAGTTATGAAGGCTACGATTACCCAGAAATCGGCCGGCGGAACATAGCTTGTAAGAGCTACAATGGTAAGTATCGACTGGCCAATGCTATAAGCAACATACGCAAACGCGATGTAGCTTATCGGCTTTGCCATGTACCACCTGCCAAGAAGTGAGACAAGAATTAGCCCGCTGGCAAGCTGAATGAATACCGAACCAGACCACAGACCGCTCCAAACAAATAGCAACGCGGGAGATGAGTAAAAGAGATTCAAGAAGCTAAGAGAAAGAATCGTGGAGAAGAACAAGGCAATCAAGACGAGTGTAAGTGCACGTCTATCCAGTTTGAGAAGAAGGGCTCGGGCGCTGATGAGCAAAGTAAAACTCGAGATAAACTGGCCGACGAAGGCACCCAGTGATAAGACGAGGAGAGTTACTCCGCTTGGTATCTGCCCTCTGGCGAAGAGACCCCAAACATCCCAAGATATTGCTTCCCCGACGAGAGCAATGGAATAATATGTGAGTAGCCTGCCCGTAAAGTTGCGTCTGCCTCCAAACATTCGCGTGGCTTTGAAACCGACGGCCGCCTCGGCGAAGATTCCCATTGAACCTACGATAGGAGGAAACGGCGTTGTTACTGCGAAATACGGACTAAAATAGATGACAGTGAACATTTCTAACGCAAGATAGAAAACAAAGAACATGGTCACTAGCTTAGCATCGGCGTTAAACTGGAGAGCGCTTTGCTTTGGTGCTCGATTCAAGAGGGGACCATCACTCTCCTACTTTTACTCCTTGTGAAGTAATCTGGTATGCCATTCTCATCCTTGGCGTCCCCAGCATCCCCTCAACAACGAGTTCGCCGTCTTGTAAGTGAATCAGGTTGTCGACGCTCGCTTTTATGATGAGTTCAGCCTGCGGATCCACCGAACCTTCCACGTATGCCACGATAATCCCAACCGAGCCTGCGCTCTTCATTTTGAGTGCAAACTGTCTCAGGAATTTTGCGACCAGCATTGGTGGGTTGTAGATGAACAGTGAAGTGAGACAATCAAGTACTACCCTGATCCTCTGGCCTCTTTGCGAGAGAAATCTTAGAGCACTAGCACACTCGATCATCATGTCGGTCAGGTTGGCAATAGAGACAAATTGTTGTTGCAGGGTCGCCGCCTCGCCATGTTTGTCAGCCTGTGTAGAAGTCATATCGATGAGACAGACCAGGCCGCTTTTTAGCGCGCCCTGAATGTCCCAACCGAAGCTCTGCGCAGTCCGGCAAAGTTCGTCTGGAACGTAGTCTGTCATTATGAAGAGGCACGGTTCATTCTTTCGAATTGAATCGACGAGAAATTGGAGCGAGAAGACAGACTTGCCAGTCTTCGGAAACCCGTAGACCATCGTCGTGGACGCTTCTGGCAGGCCGCCTGTTTCTCTGTCAAAACCCTCTATTCCTGAGCTTATTCTCTTAAAGCTCGCAGAGGAAGGCTGGAGGGTAGCGTCTTTTTGGGAGTTCCTTACTTGGGAAGCGAAAGGAACATTCGTCATCACGTCACGAAGTACTATGT
>DAIDAB010000218.1 GCA_027310845.1 bacterium
ATGTTCTGCCTTAAGCTAAAAGGATCCACAAAGAAAGAAAAGAATATCCGACTAGCTGAAAGAGCATGGTGAGATCTTTGTCCGACTCTCTGAATTTACTTTATGACCCAGAGATCCCTACTCAATCCTAGCAGATGAGCAAAAAAGATTCGTCTACCGTCGATTGCATTGCATCTTTGTCGAAGAGTGATAATTGTTCTAGAGTTAATATGAAGATGGTCCCATGGCAAAATCTAACAAGACGTAAACTCAACCAATCTGCAAGATGGAGGGAATATGAATTTCGCAAATGCCATAGTTTAAAAAAAATTAGAACAAGGTGTTCTAAACCACACGATTAAAGAAACGTGTCTCCCGAAGACATGTGGATGTGCGCGTAATGGGCTCTGACCTGACTTCACCTGAAAGCTCCAAGGAGCGAAAACTTGAGTCTCGAACGAGCCAGATTGCCAGGATAGAAGGAATGATTAATTGGTCAAAATTCGACTTGTTGATCAAGAACAGGCTCAGATCCCGCAAGGGCAGAACTGTAAGGTCGCAGGACACAATCCAGATTGCGATTTTGGAGGCTTGTAGAACACCTTCTGTAGAACACTGGATCATGATCAAGGCGCGTCTAGGATACGAGACCTTCTGGTCACACACTTCTAGGCTACTGAAGGAAGGAATGATGAATAGACTGATTGAGAATGGAAGGGGAAGAACTCTTTACTCAATCACCGAGAAAGGCCTTAGATTGCTCGATAAGCTCAAGTCGAAGGAATACTCTCAATAGCATAGGTGAGCCTTGCAGATCTCTCCTCGCAATTAGATAGGAGCGTTTTTCAATAACCGCGTTCCTGAATCAAAGATTGCAACAAAGATTTGTTCCACGCCGACCCTACTAGGGAAAGATTCCGCAATGCCATCCTTGCGCAGATTGCGAAGGGTGAGCAGATAGCAATCATCTCTTTCATCGCGAACCTTTTCATAGGTTTCTTCGAGGTTGGCTTTGGAACCTACTTTGGGAGCCTCGCACTCTCAGCAGACGGCGTTCATTCGTTCGTCGACGCAGTGGTCTCTCTAACGGTGTGGCTCGGGATCATGTTTTCCCAGAGAAAGGCGGACGGAAAATTTCACTACGGATACTACAAGTTTGATGCGATTTTCTCTCTCTTTGCAGCGATGATCATGGTGGCGTCAGGAGTATTCATCACTTACATCGGCCTGCAAGACTACCTCAACGTCTCTGTACACCACGGAATCTCCTTGTATGCGATTTTGATTGCTGCTATTTCGGTTGCGGTTGCTACAGCTCTCGCGATAGCAAAAAATCGCTACGCGAAGAAATCAGGTCTTGTTTCGTTGCGCACTGATGCATACAATTCCGTGAAAGATGCCTCAGCATCGCTTGTTGCCGTGATTGGGCTCGCATTCACACAATTTGGATATTATTCGCTCGATTCGCTTGCTGGACTCATAATAGGGGTCTTTGTCATGGTAGCAGGATATTTTGCGATAAAATCTTCATCCTTGATACTTGCGGATGCATATGGGAACCCCCAGATGATCGAGACGATCAAGGAAATTACAACCACAGTTTCCGGTGTGCAAGGGGTGGATGACTTGAGAATCAGGAGAAACGGCCCGTTCCTGTTAGTTGAGATGCACATACGAGTCGATGGAAATATCACTGTCTTTGAAGCAGATAGAATGTCTCAGGAAGTGGCGATGGAAATGCGTGAGAAGATCTCTTCCATCGGTAGGATAACGATCAAACCAGAACCTGTTCAGATGGCCCCTCATGGAGCGAGCGAGCCGAAACCCCAACATGATTGATTTTGAAAGAAAGCGCCTCAAACTGAAACCCCCCAAGACATTATAAGGAAAGCTAGTGATTTCCCTTAGATGTCCTAACTCTTGCTACCTACTTCTGTATGAACTTCAATGATATGGAGTTGACGCAATGGCGAGTGTTCTTTTTCGTGAATCCCTCTCCCAAAAAGACATGCCCAAGGTGAGCCCTGCAATTGGAGCACTGGATTTCAACCCTATCTCCGTCCTCGTCTTGAACCCGGAGGACGGCGCCCCCTATCGCGTCGTCAAAACTGGGCCACCCGCATCCTGCGTCAAATTTGTCGTCGGACAGGTATAGAGGAGCTTCGCACCTCTTGCATAGGTAAGTGCCAGCTTTGAAGTGTCTTTCGTATTCTCCTGTGAAGGGAACTTCGGTTCCTATGTGGACGATTACTTGTTCTTCTTCAGGGGTGAGCTTGTTCAGAATCATAGTCGAATGCTACTCCTGAAACATTCGTGTGGAAACACAAAAGTCTTGCTCTAGGATTGAAGGCAAAATCTTTACAAGTACTTGTCAGAACAACTTTTCAGATTGTTCCTATCCATAGGGTTTCGAGGAGTTTTCCCCTTGAGTAATATGCGGCCTTATCTTTGATTCGAGGAATGACTTGGGCATCGCTCCTAAAACTCCATCCACAGCTTGACCATTCCTAAAAATGAGAATCGTCGGAATGCTCTGCACCTGAAACTCCCCCGCTGTCATCGGATTCTCGTCCACATTGAGTTTGCCGAAGGCTACCTTGCCTGAATAGTCTCTTGCGAGCTCTTCGATTACTGGCCCTACCATTCTGCATGGAGCACACCAAGGCGCCCAGAAATCAACAACCATTATCCGATGCTTTGAGACTTCGGTAGAAAACGTAGCATCGGTCAGGACAATTGGTCTACCATCGAGTTTTGTGGCTGGACTCTGAGTCCTTCTTTGGATCATTTCTTCGAACTTTTTTCGGTTTATCCTTTCTATTTCTTCATCATCTATTGACATATTCAGTTTCTGCCTCACTTTCAAAGCGCAATTGCGTCGAGCGCGCCTTCGAGCTCCTTTTCAACCTCTTCAGCAAGAGAGTCTAAATCAGAAAAACCAAGCACCTTCAGGGCCTCCGTAGGCCTGTATAATGACACCCAGATTCTACTCTTGTCTTCGAAAACTGTTATCTTGCAGGGAAGTATCAAGCCCACTTCCTTGTGGGAATCCAAGGCTCTCTTCGCATGTCTTGGGTTGCACACATCTAGTATGACGTAGCTGCTCATCTCCTCGCCAATCTTCTCCTTGATCACCCTACTCACATCTATATTGCTCAGGACGCCAAACCCTCTTTTCTTTAACTCGAGAGTCAAGCCCTCGACAATTTCGGGCACAGTTCCAGATACCTGTACTGTGTAACCAATCTCTGTCTGATGTAGTGCGCTCATTCCGAGAT
>DAIDAB010000219.1 GCA_027310845.1 bacterium
GTAAGAATCAGAAACCTTGAGCGTATTGCGCAGGAAGATCGGGAGAACGATGAGCATCGTGACGCTCAAGAGTCTAATCAGAAGTGTTAGTGAAAAACCTGCCAAAAGCCCGTGTTGCCTCTGCTCCTCCGAAGCTGTGAAAGCATCAGGCCGATCTTGCAAGAATAAATTCTATTCCTTTGTCCTAATTAGTTATTTAGCAAGTGCGTTTGAATATACTTGCCACAGCCTAGTTCCTATGGCTTCGCTTGAGAAGTTAAGTGTTACTTTTCTTTGTGCCGCTTCTCCCATTTTCCTTCTCAACTCCGAATCCTCGAGAAGCTTGCCAAGATATTTTGAGAATGAAAACGCATCCGCTGGAGTTGAAAGGAAACCGGAGACTCTATCTTCGACTATCTCGGGCAAAGCACAAACATTGCTTACAACAACAGGTAGCGCCCGACTCATCGCTTCAACCACGCTAATTGCAAAGGCATCCGCTCTGGTGGGAAGCACAAGAATGTCAGAAATTGGGAATATCTCCCGATAGAGAAGTTTATCAGATGGGTTGGGAAAATACGTGATTCGCTTATTGCTTGTAACCCGCTTTAGCACTTTTGCATCATCAATTCTTCCAACGTACAGCAGACGAGCATTTGTGAACTCCTTGAGCTTCTCAAACGCTCTAAGAACAGTATCTCCGCCTTTTCTCGAATAATCCCGTCCAACAAAGAGTATGTTGCAGTTGTCATGATGTATTTGGTCTCTCACTGGATTAATTGGCGGTGGAATAACTACTACCTTAGATTTTTCCACCCCATCTTCGATGTAGCCTCGTCTCGCCCATTCTGACCAGACTATCACCTGCCTGCAATTCCGATGATTAAGATGAGCCGCAAACGCCCTAGTGCTTTGTCGCTTCACAAACCCCTTAATGTGAAGATAATCTCGAAGAAATTGACCGAGCGACTGGTCGTTCTCATGTATCCACGGGACATCGAAACGCTCCCAATTCCAGAAGAATGAGTGTGCCAGGTCCACTTCGCTTGTTTCTCTTTGTCGGACTAGCTGCTCAGAGAGAACTTTGATTATATTCAGTGCAACTCGCACGAGGTCAATGCTATAATATGCCGTTCGTTTTGGATACCTGAATCGGTCTCGACGGATTATATACCGAGTCCCCTGAGGCGGATTCTGCGCCCTCATAAGAGGGCCGCGTCTCATTTTCCCGGTGATAGGATCGGTTTCCGCTACGAGAAGGCAATTGACTTCTCTCGGCATCTAGACATCATGCGGCTTTTGTACTGAGCACATATTTTCCAATTGAACAGATTGCATCCTCGAAGAAGGGAAGGCATACATCTATTTTCGAAGGTTGGAAGTTTTCGATTGACTCGAGCGAGCTAGAATCTCCAGGTCTGCTGGCGTCCCTTCTTCTTCCACTTTTTTATTGTTCTCGACAAGGGCCGTTCCCAAAGAGAAATTCATTAGTGTTTTGGGCATAGGAAACTTGTCCGAAACAAGTGGAATAGGGCTACCCCAGTACACTGTTGGATAGATATTTTCTTTCACTTTCATCGCGCGAGACTTGTTTGGGATGACTGCTTGGAATATCTCCCTGACAACCTCATCGAGGGTTTTCTCCTTCTTGAACCCAAGCGACGGGAGAATCTTATGCTCCACAGCGTAGTAGTGTTCTTCCTTTTCTACCCGCGGGTTTCTCACTTGCTCTAACTGTACTTTGATATCGAACTCATGCGCAATTTTCTCGACCTTCCCGGCGAGCTCGAGGGTATTGTATACATCATCCATTTGGTTAACAACCATGTATTTTCCTTCAGGCGGAGGATTGTTAAGAAGAAGTTCTAGGCAGTTTATGCTATCATAGAGAGAAAGGAAACCACGCATTTGTTTTCCCTTCCCATAAATCAGCAATTTGTTCAGAATTACGGCCTGGACGACGTACTTGTTTATTACTGTGCCCCAGATTGAGTCAAAGTCAAACCTAGTTGCGAGCCATGGATCTCTTGTTTCATCAATCTTTGCTCCGTATACAACACCCTGCATTACATCCGTTGCCCTGATACCATATGCACGATTTGCAAGAATCAGATTGTATGTATCGAATATCTTGCTCAGGTGGTACCAACTTTGTCCGTCCCTCGGAAAGATTACTGAACTCTTTCTCCCATTTCTTTCGATTTCGATCGGGCCTTCCGCGATTTCTATCCCGGGAGTTCCGTATTCGCCCATCGATCCCATCTTCAACAGGTGAGCGTGGGGAGCATGCCTTGCAATCGAGTAGAGTATATTCATGTTCGTTGTGAGGTTGTTCAGCTGCGTGTATAGAGCATGTTCTTGGTCGATCATGCTAAACGGAGCTGATCTTTGCTGAGCGAGATTGACAACGCTTTCAGGGCGATATTTGCTGAATATTCTATCAACGGATTCAGGCTCTCTTGCATCTGCAAGAATAAACTTGAGGTTGTTCAAACCCATGGTTTTCTCATAGTATGCTACTCTTTCCTCCATTGCCTTGATTGGAACGAGCGAGAAAGAGCCTACAGAGTCAACTAGCTCCCTAGTGGCAAAGTTGTCTATGAGAATGATCTTCTTATCAGGATTACGTTTACCGAGATGAGCAGCCAGAGGCCATCCTATGTAGCCGTCTGCGCCAAAGATAATGATTGAGTCTGACAATGGCTGGCATCATCACTATTTAGGAGAACACCCGTCGCCCGAAATTATTTATATGCTGGGGACGGTGCGTATGAACCCTCCGTGCATTACGCTAAAGGTAGTTCTTTCACAGAAGTTAGGGAGGATTGACGTAAATGTCCTTTCCTCTTCTTGACCTGAATACATCGTTTGACTTCCTGAGTGGAGCGGTCGCTCTTCTTGTTAGCTTCTATTCGTTTCGGTACACAAGACTTATCGAGAATTCCACGTTGCGATTCCTAAGTTTTGGATTCGTGGTTTTGGGTCTCGGGCTTCTAGCCGAAGCGCTACTTGATACTTTTGCCGTTCTGATTACTAGCACTGGGAATTACTTCCTTGTGCATCGTCTGATCGTATTGGAATCCGCCGCTGCCTACTCCTTTCTCCAAGTTGCAGCATATTTTGTAATCATGCTTGGATATGTTACAGCACGACACACTTCAAGTCCTCCCGCATCTTCTTCTACTGGATCAACAGGCACTGCTACAACTGCTGGACTTGCTTTGGCCCCATTGTTTGTAGTTGCAACAGGATTTCAAAAATACCTAGATGTAATC
>DAIDAB010000021.1:0-14735 GCA_027310845.1 bacterium
AATACTGCCCTGGCTCAAGCGTATTACAACAAGAAGCAGGGAATCGAAAGACTTGCCACGGAAACAGGTGCAGGACAGTGGGGGTCAGCACTCTCAATGTCTGGAGCCTATTTTGGAATGAAGATCAGGGTGTACATGGTCGCAGCAAGTTACAGACAGAAACCCGGAAGAAGAATAATGATGCAGACTTGGGGCGCAGAGTGCTTCTCCTCGCCTAGCAACAATACGAAGTTCGGGAGAAGTCTGCTTGAGAAAGATCCTAACGACCCAGGATCTCTGGGTATTGCTATTAGTGAGGCCATCGAAGACACACTGACAGATGAAAATACGCGCTACGCGCTTGGCTCAGTCCTAAACCATGTTCTGTTGCACCAGACCATAATAGGACTCGAAGTGAAAAAGCAGCTTGAGATGCTCGACGTCCAACCCGATGTAATGGTGGGAAACATCGGCGGGGGTTCAAACTATGGAGGCTTTTGCCTTCCATTCATGGGAGACAAGCTCAAGAAGAAAGCAGAGATTGACTTTGTAGCATGCGAGTCAAAGGCAGTACCACATACAACGAAGGGAAAGTACACCTACGACTTTGGGGACACTGCAGGCATGACACCATTGATGAAAATGCTCACACTCGGTCGCCAGTACAAGAACCCCCCGATTCATGCAGGTGGTCTGCGGTACCACGCGATGGCGCCAATAATCTCCTATCTGATCGACAAAGGATACATGCGATCTGTAGCGTACGGCCAGAACGAGGTTTTCGAAGCGGGAACAATCTTCGCCCGCACAGAAGGCATAATTCCTGCTCCAGAATCGGCACATGAGATCAAGTATGTCATAGATGAAGCACTGCGCTGTAAGCAGACAGGGGAGAAAAAAGTGATAGTGTTCAACAACTCCGGGCATGCGCTGCTGGATCTCTCGGCTTACGAGGCATACCAGTCAAAGAAACTCGAAGACTGGGAGCCAACGAAGATAGAATACCCGAGCTTCGTGGCGTAGTCAAATTTCACCTAGCTAAAGCCGCCGTTTTTTTGGAGCGGCTCTTCACGACCTCGTGTCACAAAGTCAGGAAACAGAGATCTGAAAAGAAACAATCTTTCCATTGAGAGCTTGCGTATTCTAGAATCGATATCTGCAACGGGCCCCTTTAGTGCCCTACCGAAACGGAATGTCATAAGTAGAAGTGAAGGCAATGGTTTTGAACTCTCCTCCATTTCATGGTCGAACCCCCCCTCCTCCCTTTTCACACTGGAGTACATAGTGATCCTGCTTAAGGAGCAAACGATCCACAAAGAAAACAACGAATGTTTGATACTGACAAATTTGCTCTTTATGCGGCTCTTTGACCAGTTCAACAACAGGTCAAGTGCTCTCAACCAATACTACGACAATCCGAGCCAGAATAGGAATAGTCTTCTCATAATCTGGGTCAGATTTATCAGATTGAGTTGTTCCACTTGTCACCTGACTCACAATTGGATAAGGAATTCAAGACAATCGAGTCAGGGCCGGAATTTGTCGGAAAGAACTTGAGAGTGCAAAAAGAGCTTGTCTCAGACGGCTCTAGGAACTTCTTCGTCGATGTTGTCAACTTTCCGAACTCTACGGCGATACTTCCTATCACGGAAAGAGGAACTTTGATCTTGGAGCGCCATTACCGCCATCCAATTAAGGAGACAATTCTTGAAGCTCCTGCTGGAAAGCTCGAACCAGGAGAGGAACCAGAAGACGGAGCAAGAAGAGAACTTCTCGAGGAAACTGGATACAAGGCAAATAGCGTTCAGAGCCTTGGCATCATATTCGCAGCGCCGGGATACAGCACCGAGAGAGCGCACCTATTCGCTGCAAGATTGGATGAAAAGCCAGAGCAAGGTCAGTCGCTTGAACCAGGCGAGAAGATCGCGCTGCAAGAATTTGCGGCTGGCGAGATTCAAGATCTCATCCTCAAAGGAGATTTAAGAGACAGTATGACGATTTCTCTGATTTTTGCCGCAAAACTTCGCGGATTGATCTGAATCAGTTGAGTTCAAGTTTTCTCCCGGCCGCTAACCGTCTCTCAGACTAGGATTGCACTTCGAGAATTTTGAATCGCCCAGCCGAGGTCAGCCTCCTGGTTGTGTGATTTCAACTCCCTTGAACTCGGCATCCTGTTCGCGTTTTTTAGAAACTAACCCGAACAAGAAAGCCTTTCTCATGAATAGCAACGCATTGTATCATGCCCCTCAATAGCTTAAATCCATTCGAAATAAGCCAAGAATTCGGCTGGAGACCATAGAATTTTGCTTGCACTAGTAAAGGAGAAGAGGGCACCTGGAGCTGTTTTGAAGCAGGTGGAAGATCCCAAAATAAGACCAAACCATGTATTGGCGAAGGTGAGGGCCACAAGCATTTGTGGGACAGACGTGCACATTTACTCATGGAACAAATGGGCGGCAACCAAGGCAAAACCTCCGAAGATAATGGGCCACGAGTTTGCGGCCGAGGTGGGCGAAGTCGGGGAAAACGTCACACACATCAAGAAAGGGGATATGATCTCTGGTGAGACGCACATTTACTGCAACACCTGCTACCAATGTATGATTGGCAACTTTCACCTCTGCGAGAAGATGAAGCTCCGAGGTGTCGATACTGACGGCTGCTTTTCGGAGTATGTCCTAATTTCTGAGAAAACAGCATGGAAAAATGATATGTCCATCCCGGCAATCGTTGCCTCAGCACAGGAACCATTGGGAAATGCTGTCCACAGTGTTTTTGCTGGGGAAGTAACTGCCCAGTCTATCCTAGTGCTAGGTTGTGGCCCGATAGGTCTCTGCGCCATAGCTTTGTGCAAATCTGCCGGAGCTGAGAAAGTCATAGCTGTCGACATTTCTGAATACAGGCTTGATCTCGCCGCAAAAATGGGCGCTGATATCTTAATCGACGGATCAAAAGAGGACATGAGGAAAGAAGTAAGCGCCATACTTCCTGGTGGCGTGGATGTAATCTTGGAAATGTCCGGCTCTGGAAAGGCGCTCAACGACGCATTGAAGGTCGTGAGGCCTGGGGGGCGTGTGACTCTCCTCGGACTACCTTCTGATAAGGTCACAATAGACCTCTCAAACGACGTAATCCTGAAAGGGCTCGTTCTTCAAGGGATTTTTGGAAGAAAGATATTCGCCACATGGGAGCTTGCATCAAGGCTCCTCAGGGATGGTTCGATAAACCTTGGAAAGATAATCACTCACAAGCTCAAGATATCAGATTATGAAAATGCCTTTGAATTAATGGTAGAGGGCAAGTGTGGAAAAATCGTAATGACGTTCTAGGACCTAATACCAAGCGTTCTATCTGTTATCGCCATTGATTCGGATCTTTCGTGAGTTCTCATCAAAGCTCTTATTGCGTCGATATTCTCAGGCGTCACAATCGCTTCCTGGTGCACTGCCATAAAGAAATATACTTCATCGTCGATCACCTTTACTGAATCCTTCCAGACCACCGATTCGTAGACGTCATTCCTCGGCCTCCCAAGGTCGCGGGCCATGTCGATGATGTGTGATGTGGACTTAAAGCCAGCTTTGCTTGTGACAAACATCAATCTCGGCGTCTTTTCGAATTTCTCTATTACTTTCTGTGTGCTGACAGACTTGTCTTTCACCGAGACTATTAGAGAATGAAGATGCATGTGGGTCGTGGGTACCTTGATTGCCATGGAGATCACTGGAAAGTTGGGCAGGACTGTGTTCACATCAGGTCCGTGGTGAGATGGTATACTAACAGGATCTAGAACGACTGAGTCGATCGGTCCCTTGGTCACCTCGTCGGGATCGGCAGCGCGCCTAGCAATGACAACACGTGCCTTTGAGACTCCAAAGGTTTCGTCAAGAGAGTGAAGTACCCTGCAAAGTGCAGTTGAGTTACAGGAGACAACACGCACGTACTGTCTACCTTGAGCTTTTTCAAAATTGCATTGGGCAACAAATGATAGGCCCGCAGTGGAATCTTCCTCACCACCTTGAAACACGGCCTTCTTTCCAAACTCTTCATATAATTTCTTGTTTTCAGGTCCAGAGTCCTCTGGCGAGGCATCTAGGACAATATCGGCTTGTGGAATCATTTCGCGCACAGTGCCCGTAATCTTCATGCCTGCATCTGCAAAACTCTTGGCCGCTTTGTCATCCAGAGAGAAGAGATTGTATCCCTTTTCGATTGCACGTGCTGCTTTGTAATCGGCCTTCACTTTGCTCACCCCAACGAGTTTCATATCAGGTTGAGCAGCAACGGCGTCCGCAATCCGTCTTCCAATGACGCTGAATCCGTTAACAGCGACCTTGATCACTTTCTCACCTTCATCTCATAGTTCTCAAGTGCATCGATCAGTGGAAGGCGTTTTCCCGCTAGGAACATTACAAGTGCGCCGCCCGCAGTGCTAACATGGTCAATCCATTCCTTTATTCCGAACCTTTCAAGAGCAGCGCTCAAGTGACCTCCGCTAACAATGGTCGTCCCAAATGAAGATGCCATTGCACGAAGCAATGATTCAGTGCCAAGGCCAAAATTAGGGTTCTCAAAAAAACCTGGAGGTCCGCTCATGAATATCGTACCACTGCTACGGATTATCCTAGAGTAGTGATCTATGGTCTTCGAACCGATATCGTACACCTTGTTTTGATTGTTCAGATCGTTCACGAGTATTTCCTTCCTCTCCCCATTATTATCAATGGCAACATCTTGTGGAAGCTCGAAAGTGTCAGGGTAGTCAGACATCAATGCTGCGGCGCGGTCGACCAGTTTTTGCTCGCTATCGAGTCCGATATCGTATTCGATTTTCCTTGCAGCTTTCAGAAACACATTTGCAATCAATCCGCAGAGCAGAACTCTATCCGCACGTTTGTTTGCAATTAGCGTGTCTATTGCTTCCAGACGATCAGAAACTTTCGCACCCCCAAGAACGGTTGTGAAGGGAGCTTTTGCTACCGTCATGATATTCTTGAGCGCTTTGAGTTCTTTGCTCACTAGCCGTCCTGCGCAAGTCGGAAGCAAATAAGAGAATCCTACTATCGACGGATGTGCTCTGTGGGCAGTTGGAAATGCGTCCAGAACGCAGGCGTCAAAATGTCTGTATAGCTTCTGGACGAGAATTGTTTTCACTGCAACCTCAGGCGGGAATTCCATGTTTTCTTCTGCAGTGAATCGCAAATTGTCCAGCAAGAGAACCTCTCCCTTTGAAAGCGAGTCAATCTGGCTTATGGCAGTAGGACCAAAAATGTCATCTGCAAATTTTACCTTCTTTCCCAATATCTTGGAAAGAGCTTCTGCGTGTTGCGCGAGAGATATGTAATCGTCACGGCCCACACGGCCTTGATGCGAACCAACGACAACCTTGGACTTGTTTAGGTCTCTTATTGTCACAGATGCTTCTTGGATTCGATTAAGCTCCATGAGCTTCCCTGTTGAGGGATCAATAGGAGTGTTCATGTCGACACGAAGGAAAACGATCTTCCCATCCAGCGGAAGATCCTCAATAGTGAGCATCAGGAGCAACCATTGCTTAAATTTTCTGAGCCTATAACTATTGCTAGAAAATGACACTCAATAATTCTCTTCGATGAAAGCTATCCAACTCCGATACGTCAGCTCCGCCTCAGATGCATCCTTGGTTCGAGTCTTCGTGTCATCCTCGACTTGAACAAGTGAAAATGTCACTACACCGTCATTGAGGTCTCCATACATCACTACGCGCGGAGGAGAAGTGTTCTCTCCTTTTTCAATTGCCTCGGGAAAAGAAGGGACGAAACTCAGCATGATCTTCCCTCCAGTTTCTGAGATATCATAACCTCCTTGCTCATCTATGTATTTCAGGAGCTTGGAATAACTCACTTTCAGCCCTGCCAATTCCAAGTTGAAGCTAGCATTCAAAGCATTTAACGGTATATCGCACGCGATATCGAAAACGTTATCATGGTGCGCACGAATCAAGGTGCCAGTTCAACGGCTCTTTCCTGTTGAACTGATTCTCTCTCGAAAAACAGTTGATTCCATTCCTCACAAACGTACCATGCATCTCGATAGTATCCATGACTCACAGGATGTCTTGGCATCTCGAATTTTAGAGGAACATAACAGTATTGGGTTTTCTTTAGCGCGTTATTCCAAGTGGGGATTTTGTCCAAGAACCCGAGGTCGATGAGAGGGTTGACAACATACCAGTAGAAATTCGCTTTGTTGTACACTTTTTCGGATGCCATTCTAGAGGCTAGCTGCGAAGCATGATGGACTGTAATCTTGTTCCCGTTTGCAACAATCTCCTTTGCGAAAATTGCAAAACAATCATAGGCCTTCTTGCTGGGAAAAATATCGCGAACACGCCTTACTCTAGACACCACTTTACTTCAGCTCCGATGTTTCCTACGATGATACATTTTTGTTCGAGTCTATGAGAATCCGCAGACGAGTGAAAGTAAATTGTCCAGCAGATCGACTAGTGTTTGATAAGCACAATATATTGGTCGGCCAACCGCTGGAATGATGGTAGGAGGAAAATCCTGCTGATTTTTCCTTCGGTAGTCTAATCCTCAGATGTTCGCAGGTATCCCGATCGGGATATAGGGCTTGCGCTATACCAAAGAAGGAGGGTGTCGCAAGAATCCTATATGTAAGGAAAAGAATCTCTAGAATTTGTCATCCGTGTGCCTTCAGCTCTTCTCCGCAGACCGGGCAGTATGACAGCTCCGGCAGCAACTTTAACAAGAATATGTGGTGCTTGTCAAGCTTTGACTGCTTCGTCTCATATTTCTTTGGCAGGAAAGATTTACCTGCTTGAGTTGCCCGCAAGAATTATGTAAAGATGACTGCGCCCAACGAACAGGGATTTTGGGACTCTGAGGCCCACCCTAATTTAGCAAAAACATGTTGCCTAGCAAGATCAGCTCTATCGATTCCCCAGCAGATCTACAATCTGTTCCCCGAGTGATGAAAGCCCACCATATGACAAGATCGTGACGCCGTAGGCCTTGCTCACTGCCTCTTCTTCCTTTGACGGAGGGGTCAAGGCTATCAATAGTGTGAGGGTCGGGTCGATGTCGTACTTCTTTGCGAAGAGGCCGATGATATTCTCTTCTTTCGGTTCAAATGTGAAATTTGCAACGATCAGCTCCTTTCCACGTTTTGCCACGATATCGAATGTATGAGTGGCTCCAGATTTGCCTAACAAATCCGCCTTGATCCCCACTTTGAACCCTTCTTGTTTCAAGACTGTTGCAATGGATGAGAGAGGAACAGTTCCCCTAGCAACGCTCCTCTTGGTTTCTTCAGAAAGCGCATACTCATAGATTGCCTCGTACTTGGCCTCTTTATAGCTGAAAACTTCGTCGCATGAACTACACTTGTGAGTTATCTTAGGAGCTTCAAATCTCGTATTGCACGTATTGCATTCGAAACTCGCGCCGATGCTCCTATAATCTCCATCTCCCAGTACGCTCTTGCATTTCGGACAGACAAGTCGATTGCCTTTCTCGAATTTCTCTTTTGAACCAATATATCCGCATCTAATGTGTTCTATAATTGAGGCCTTGCCGATGTCATAGGAAGAGCATCGCGGACAGTTGTACTTCGAATAAACCGAAGGACTGTTGCATGTTGGGCAGGCAATCACCCTATCAAGCAGTTTTGAATTGAGGACCCCGGCCTTAACTAATTTGAGAAGGAACTCTGCAATTTCATCCTCCGATCTGTCGTGCAGAACTGCGGATGCCAGAGGATATGATATACCCTTGGAGTCTACCTTGGCATGTATTGAGTACACACCTTGATCTACCATGCGTTGCACCAGGGACTGCACTTCTGGATCGATTAGCAGACTGTCCCTTTCAGATGCAACGCTCTGTGAAGTCAACTATAGTCTCCCCTAGCAGGCGTAACTACCCCAAAGTATTACATTAACGTGCTTGTGATGATGAGAAGAATCAGAGTAGCAAGTTGAACACCAGAATTGTGATTGCGATCAAGACCGTGCTATGTCGAAGTCCAGAGAGCGCATTACCCTCCACTATTTTCCCTGCAACTACCCCTGCGAATATCGATTCAAGGATAGCTGAAAGAAAGAATATCGATATGAAATAAGGCAGTGCCGGTATGTTTAGGGTGAACTGTCTTGACGCTACGCTGGCTGCTGCTAGTCCAGAAGAAGTGACACTCGTACTTGAGGCGATTTGTTCCAATCGCCCCATGAACTGAGTCACAATTATCAATGATATCACAAGGTAAATCCCGACGGAAATGTACACAAGCTCTGTATATGGCCTGAGCTCAGATTGTTTCTGCTCTGAATATTGTTCGAGACCGTTGAAAAGGGAAACACTCGAACTCAAGACATCATGCGTTCTCCCACCTGCAGTGTAGGCCTCAGATAGAATCATCGCTACTTGAGGAGCATATGGGTGCCTCATTCTCTTCGCCGCCTCCAACACGGAATCGCTGAAAGTATGCCCCAGGCTGAACTTAGTCATCGCAATCCCCATCTCATGGCTGATCGGACCGTAGTCGGACTTCGATGCTTCAATAAGAGCATTCGGGAGTATCAAGCCGGAATCCGTGCTTTGCAGAATATCTCTAAGAAATCTGGGAATATTTCTCTCAACTGCTTTGAGGTATCTGTAGTTCATGAACGAAACGGCGGCTATGGGGGCGATCGCCACTAAGGCGCCAATCGCGATGATGTCATCTGTGAGAAGCGCCGATGAATTCGTGGGAACAACATAAACCGTATATTGGTAGTGACCAACTATCAATGCTACGATTGTTGAGACAATCATAACTATCGCGGAAGAAATGTAGACTATTTCTTTTCGTTTATCACCAATGTATACCATTTTGGGCATGTTTTTCAGATCCTCTGAACCATCGAGTCAAGTATCAACGTGAACCCCACCGAGATAACAGGGATGCCTACGAATACAAGCGCATTGATAATCTGGATGGATGGTAAAGATCCAGAGTAGGGTAGGAGCTGAAGTATTGAAAGCATCACTATGAAAATAATGGGACCCACAACGACGAGTGTTATGTATAGCTCGGCCATTATGGAGAGGTCGCCTATTTTCTTCTTCATTTTGTCGCTCTTTTCCGTCAAAAGTCTGTTTGATTCGAACATTATCAAACCATGCACTGATCCAGTTGTTCTAAAGGCGACAGCAATACTGTCTAGCATCTTTGCAAACGAGGGGGATGGCGAATGTCTTGATACTTCTTTAAGAGCGCTCTCAGTGTCAAGGCCGAATACTTTGATATTACGTATGAATCTCTTCGCCAGATCAGCAAGAATCGGGTTAGAATCCGACATGGCAATTCTTTCAAACATTCTTTCTATGCTTATCCCGGCTGCAGAGAGGACCCCCAAAATTCCGAATGAATAAGACAATTGACCCTCAAGCTTGGACTTGAAAGTACGTCGCCTCTGAAGGGGGTATAGAAGCCATAACAGAATCGAAAAGGAAAAAGTCGTGGCACTCAAGCCTATCGCCTCGATCGCTGCGACGAAGATCGTGAAGTGCAGTACGCCAATCTCGAACAATAGTGTGAAGATGGCTCCCGCAATCATCGCCACGATACTGAGAAGAATTGCCGTAGACGCGTAGGATTCGAAAATGATTGGCAAGCCTGATTGCTCAAATGCTTCTCTATAACGAGGAAGTTGTGGCAGCATTGGTGAAAAGTGCTCATACGCAAATTTCTCGAGAGCGTTTCTAGAGTGAATTTCACTTCCTTGGGTTTTGAAACGACCAAATCCAACTGAGTTTACTTTGCCTGGTTCAGGCAAAATTGCAAGTTCAAGAACCTGCCCCTTATCGTGTTCGATACCGCGTTCGATATTTCGCTTCGACCGCGTGCCACTCTTGAACCTCCTGAATAAGCTACGATGTCCTTTCTGTTTGCCAGTCTTCCCCAAGTCTTGCAAGCTCCTGAACTTCAGTCGGATTGTAGTAGTAGCGCCGGATAATTTCGGCAACATCCTGATAGCGCCTTAGTTTCCTATTAAGCATCCAATGTAGAATTTGTTCTTTCACTTCCATTTCGGTATAAAGTTCGTCTTCGGGCAGATGCTTCGCGTCAGCAAGTTGTTTGAACACGTTACTCTGCCCTCTCATCTCGAATGAGTCCTTGAGATCTCCAGTCCATTCAAATAAAGTATTGAGAGACGTGGTTTTATTCTGCTCATTGAAACTAATTACCTCGCTGACATTAACTGCGCGTCTTGCGAACTTATCACCCACCTTCACTCGTTCCATCAGTACAAGAGTACTCATAAGTGGAATCAACATTCCTGGTATGTCCATCGGCTTGGTGAGCAAACGTTTCATTGCTGTCGAAACACTGTCCGCGTGGATAGTGGAAATACCCCCATGGCCTGTAGAAATGGCCTGAAGCAATGTGTAAGCTTCCTCTCCTCGAATCTCTCCAACGATGATGTAGTCAGGTCTCTGTCGCAAAGCAGATTTGAGCAGATCAAAGAGCCCAACTTGTTCGACTCCAGATTGAGATGAGGCACGTGTAACCATTGGAATCCAATTCTGGTGCGGAAGCTTGATTTCTCTGAGTTCCTCTATTGTGACAATCTTTAGCTCTGGCCTGATGAACATCGCTAGGGCGCCGAGAGTTGTTGTCTTTCCTGATGCGGTGGGCCCGACAACTAGGAGTGATTTGAGATTTTCAACACATATCCAAAGGTATGCTGCGACTCTCGGAGACATCGTTCCCCAGACCATCAGGTCCACGATTGTTGGCGGTTCGTCTCTGAATTTTCTGATAGTAAAAGTGGATCCACGTTTTGAAACCTCGTCAAGCGTCAAATGTGTTCTGAATCCCTCGGGAAGATTGCCCTCCAGAATCGGATTCGCGACAGTTATCTGACCTCCTGATTTGTACGCCAGTCGCACAATGAATGAGCCAAGCTCTTCTTTGGTCGAGAACATGACATTGCTTGGGATGCTTTCATAGTCTCTGTGCCACACATATACTGGAATTGCTACACCGTCGCATGAAATGTCCTCAATCTTGGGATCCTTTATCATGACGTCAACCTTGGAGTAGCCAAGGAAGTCTCTTTTCAAATAATATAGGATCTTGTCGTGTGCCGCAGTGGGAATATCCAGTTTGTAGTCTTTTATCAGTCGTGATGTATTTTGATCCAGGTAATTCTCGATTTTTCCCTGGCCATATATTACTGCGAGCGGGGCTCGCACTTCTTCAAGAAGAAGTCGCTTTAAGATATCGATTTTCTTTGTCTCATCTTCACTCAGAGTCGGCTCTACAACTTCATAGGTCGTGACGTTGCTAATTGATCTGACTGCCACGTTCCCAAACGGAGGGATAACCTGATAAAAATCTCTAAGGACTATTTCTTCAGATTCGCTTGACGATCTCGCTTCCTGGTGCCCGGTCGTCTCTGACAATCTACTCTTCTCCGCAGTTTGGGGCAAAGCTGTTCTTCACTCAGTGAATCTCACAAGATGTGGATGGCATGTACGATTGCCAATGCACATTGTTCTGCGAGTGCTGCTTCAGAAATATTAACCTGCTTGCGCGAAGCTCATCTATGAGTCGGCAATCTGGGATTCTTATCCGCCGGCTTGATCAATCCTTCAAGATCTTTTGTGCTGAGTTTACCACGACCAACCAGCATTTCATCCAAATCCCTTCTCGCAGAGGAGATTCGCTGTATGGTATCTGAAGACAACCTATTGACAACCTGAATGGTTTCCGAAAGGCTAAATTTTCTGTTGTATGCTTGTTCGAGGGTTCGCTTGGTGCTCTGCAACGAATTGTATACTTCGATGTCCACACGTATAGTTGTATAGGCCATTGCTATGCAAATATGGCATACATATACGCATATATGCTTATAGTGCTATGGACTCCTAATTATGCATACAAACATGCATCCAAAGGTCAAGTTGGACGATGGCGCGGTGGTCACGATAATCGACCTTCCAGCAAGGAACGGAATGTTGGCGCGCGTTTTGGGAAGAGTTACTCGTAAGTACATGATCGAACTATTCGAGACAGGCGAACGCCTCATTGTCGAACGGTCTCAGATCAGGAAAAATGCAATGCATCATCTCAACAACCTTAGCAACTAGACTATGGGAACGAGCGCCAGTCGTCCATCTTTTTCGGCGTCTGTGAGAATCCCGTGGAGGACTGAAGATGGCTTCAATGAGAATAAAACGGGAGTACCATAAATCATTTCAATCTTCAAGTTCGAATCACATAACGCCTTGAGTTCGGGAAGTAGCGCAGAGTCAGGGCTTGCAATCTGCATCCTTATGTTGCCATTGTTTTTGAGATATGCTATTGACCTGGACAATTCCTTAGATATGGAGTCCCTTCCGTAAAGCCCCTCCATGGCATCCTGCAAGAAAACCGCCAAGACTGATTTCCCAGATTCCTCTCTCATTTCTTCAACCTTTGAATGGAGAAGATCGAGATCCCCTGCCAAATCACCTTGCAAAGCTGCTGTGCGCTTAGATTTCTCCCCTTCAAAAAGCATCACCGAGATATTTCTTGCTAGGGTCTCCTTTGAGAAAGTGGGCAAAAGTTCTTCGAGCTGACCCTTGGCCGATCCAACAAACGGCACATACAGAATTCGATGCGCATTGTTTATGAAATTCGAAAACACCGTCCGAAGAAACAACACAGTAATGTCTGTCGGTACTTCATTTGCTATCTCCAGAAGATTGAAACTGCCTTGTTTGAAACCTCCCTCAAGTAAAGAATCAAGCATCTCATTTCCTGAAGAGCATACAGTCTTCGAATCAGGAATTGGTTCTCCAACGGATCTCTGTTCAACCGCTTTGCGTGCTGAAATGGGAGGAAGATAACGAAATTTCCCAGATTCGAGCGTGAATAGAAAACGAGATTGTTTGATGCTCACGCCTCTGAGCTTTTTTAGTTCTAATTCTCTAACTATCATGCCTTGGTGAAACTTCCGTCTTAGCACGACCACGCCATCTAGGAGGTAATCCAAGTCTGTCTGCTCGCGCCTTTCCGTGACAACAACAAATCGCGCGTCGTAATCCTCCACAAGCTTCGAGATTTCCTCAACACCTAGCGTATGGGACTCAAAGAACAATCCCTCCCAGCTATCCAACACGACGAAAGGGTTGCTTACTTGTTCAAGATATTGTCGCAGTCCGGAGATTGCCCTCACGCCATCCATGCGGCGAGAGTCCTGAAACCCTATTTGATCATCTTCAAGTCGTGGCACTGTACCGTACTTTCCCTGAACTACGTCTACCCAAGGTTGATGGCTCTTGAGAGTCTTTGCGGAGAGCCTCGTAGACATGTAAACGGACTTGAACCCGTTTTTAGAGTGATAATCTAGAAGCTGGAGAACAAGCGATGTCTTTCCAGTCCCTGGATCGCCACGGACAAGTACAGATCTCCCTCCTGACGCGAAGAAGTCTAAAAGATATGTTGAAGCAACTTCCAGCGAAGATGAGACCCTCTCTTCTTCTTGATTCGAGCCACTCAACAAAATGCACTCTCAGTGCCTAGCAGCTGACATATCTACTTCCATGTCAGCATCCCAAGCGCCAGCATGCCATCTCGGTATAAATGCATAACCAATCGCTACGAAGCATCTAGGACTAGTCTGGAAAGGATTTATGCAGATTACAGCGGACAAAACAGAAGAATACAATACTGATTGCATTGATCTACGATATTTTTGTCTTCAATCTTGTCATAGCCATGGTCATGCTTCTATTCACTTCGTATTTGGACCTTAGAAAGAGAGAAGTAGAAGACAAGGTCTGGATAGCTTTTGGTGCCTTGGGAGCTGTTCTCGAAGCGTATGAAATCCTAACTGGTGTAACAAGCGCTTTCAGTCTTTTCGTATCCGTTGGTCTCGCAGCTCTAGTCGGTTTCAGCATTTTCTACTTTGGTTTCTATGGAGGTGCTGATGCAAAGGCGTTGATGGTGCTAGCAGTTCTTGTTCCATATTTCAAACCGAATGTAGGAATATACCAAATTGTCCCTTTGATTGTTTTGACGAATGGTGTACTGCTTTCGATGACGCTGCCTGTCGCGCTTTTCTTATTGAACATCTCAAGAGTAGTCAGTGGGCAGAAGATATTCGACGGATTTGACGAATCACGTCTAAGGAAGCTTCTTGCGTGCTTCCTTGGCTACAGGTCAACTGGAAAGCCTAGGGCCTTTCAATTTCCTATGGAGAAAACCTCGCAATCGAATAATGCGGGGAGTGTGACAGCGCGGAAGAGATTTGACTTCAGCTTCATGCAAGATGAATTCGAAAAGACTCCAGGAACTTGGGTAACTCCTGGTATCCCCCTGCTCGTCTTTTTCACGTTTGGTTTTCTTGCCTTACTCACGTACGGGGACATTGTCATTGGCTTAATCTCCCTGCTAGCGCGAATTTTCTGATTTGCGAGTTCTATTTCTGAGCAGTCTGTCTTGAAAGAGGCCGCCTGACTTGTTCTTCGTCTCTTTCCTTCCTCTCCTGGGTGACAGATCCCTTCAGTGTGGATAGAAGAACTCCCAGAAAGAGAATCAGTAAAGCTCCGTTGATGAGGATGGAAGCCATAGCATAGTAGTCACTTGCATTCGCGACCGCGAAATCTGCCGCCAACTGCACAACAAGCAAGATTATTACGAATGCGGCGGTCGCAGTTCGCCATGGCCTCGAAAGAAGCCATTTGCTTTGGATTCCAAGGCCAAACGCGACAAAGCAAAGG
>DAIDAB010000021.1:14745-18274 GCA_027310845.1 bacterium
GTCGCCTCATGTGCTCCTGCCAGTGTGGCAAAATATATGCCTCCAAGGAGCATTACAATGTTGGTCATAGTGACCATGTCCCTAGGAGACAAGGTGATTCGTTCGATAAGCACTCTCTGGATTACATCTTAAAGTCTTTCTCCCTTTGGATCTCAGCTGCTGAAGATTTTTTGTCCGAAAGGCGCTATATTTTTTTGGCACAGGCAGACGATAAAGCACTTATTGAAGTCTAGCTGAATTGCTTGACGGGCACGCGAACAAGATGTTTAGTGGCGAAGCAGAAATTCAAGCTAGGCGCAAAACTCTGGCAGTCCTTCAAGACGAAGTACGCCGCGTTTTGGACGCTTCTAGGGAATTGGTTCAGCTTTACATTGCTCTGACTAAGAGTGATGCAGCTGGAATCCAAGCGTCTCTTGAGAAAATCAGGAAGGCTGAGGAGGATTCGGAGCAGCTCAGAAGAATGCTTACTCGAGAGCTCGCTGAAATTGGAACAATGATGATTAACAGAGAGGATTTCCTGCGTACGGCATACAATGTAGAGGAAATGTCAGGATACATAGCTGGGGTGGCATTCAAACTCTCCCAGATAAAATTCTCCGGAGTGAAAAAAGCAGGAATCGTCAATGAGCTGAGAGATCTGATTGACATGAGTGTTGAATCTGTTCAGCGTTTGAATGAGGTGGTAAGAGCGCTCGCGATAAATCCCATCCATGCCATAGATCTTTCAAACTCTGTGCAGAAACTGGAACGTCAGGTTGATGATAAGTATCGTACACTAACGGCGAAAATAATGTCCGAGGTCGAGTCAGTAAAAGAGCTGCTTCTTCTCAAAGATATTGTTCAAGGAATAGAAGACCTTGTTGACAACTGTCTGGGCGCTACAGACTCGATTACGATACTCGCTCTCGGTTTGTGAGATCCTCTAAATGATTTCTGCTGACCTAATTGAGAACAGGCTTGTCGTGTGGAACAGATCTGATTCCCGAAAGCTGTTCTCCTCGGGATTCTTTGGCAAACCAATAGGAATAGCAAAGCCCAAGCAAAACGAATTTGATGTTCCAATTATTCTAGATCTTCTCGAGGGATACTACTTGCTTTCTCGAAAGGAGATCGAGGTATCTAAGGGAAATCGCAGAATTGCTGAAAAGGCGCTGCTTGATATCTGCAAGAAAGAATATGCACAATTTTCTGAAAAACTACTCACCTACAATAAGCTGAGAGAAGCAGGTTTTGTAGTGACCTCGGGAATAAAGTTTGGGGCGGATTTCGCGGCTTATGAGAGAGGGCCAGGTCTAGATCATGCCCCCTATCTAGTAAGAGTAATGTCAGCATCTACAAGAATCTCATCCACTGATATAGTCTTGGCAGGGCGTCTTGCCACAACTGTGAGGAAACAGTTCATAATTGCGGTGCCCGATCCCCAAGCTCAGAATGTTACTTTCCTTGGATTTGACTGGTGGAGAGCCTAGGCCCGCTCACGCTTTTATCCTGACAAATTCGTCTTTAAAATAGTCCTGGACTCCGGTCAGATCTTTCAAAAATGGGTTCATCTTGTACTTCAGTATTTGCTATGAATGTCTTCTTTGACACTAGAACAAGCGTGCAGTCAACAGTCAATCCTCCATACATCTGTACGATAACATTAGTTTTAAATAACCATATTCCTAGGTTTTGGTCAATTAGGTGTACAATTGTCAATTGCCATATGTTAGAGAAGGCGGAAAAATAAGACAGCGTCGGTTAACCATCTCTGACGTGTTAGGAGATATTTCTGAACACAAGGTGAAATTCGTAGACCTTCAATTTACCGACATACAAGGGAGAATGCAACATGTCACGGTTCCCTCTGAATCATTGGAGGAAGATGCTTTTGCAGAGGGGGTTCCGAAGCTTGACGGCAGCTCGATCAGGGGATTCACGGATATTCACGAATCAGACATGCTACTCTTTCCAGATCCAAATACCTATGGGATTCTCCCATGGTCTCCTGAGAGTTTGAAGACGAGCCGGATTATTTGTGATGTTTCGTGGGGTTACGGAATGGGCCGGTTCGGAAAGGATCCGCGATTTATAGCTCAGCGCGCTGAAGAGGAAGCGAAAAAACAAGGTTTTGACACAACTTATTGGGGCCCGGAAATCGAATTCTTTGTGTTTGATCGCGTTTCCTGGAATGTGATTACACCTTTCGCAGAGCAGTCTTACAAGATCGAATCACGCGAGGCCCCTTGGAATCCCGGACCAAGCCCGATTACAAACAGTCCGCCGATTAGATTCAAAGAGGGCTACTTCCCTGCTTCGCCTCAGGATACTCTCCAAGACTTCAGGAGTGAGTGTGTGAGCACCTTATCCAATTTTGGGATAGTGTGCGATGCACATCACCATGAAGTTGCGGGCGCTGGGCAGTGTGAGATAGACATGAGGTACGACACTCTGACGAGTATGGCGGACGCTGCAGTGACAGACAAATATGTCGTTAAGAACGTCGCCGCGAAGAACGGAATGGTCGCGACCATGATGCCCAAGCCGGTCTTCCTCGACAATGCATCGGGAATGCACGTTCACGTGTCTCTGTGGAGAGACGGCAAGAACCTCATGTACGATGAAGGTGACCAATACGCCGAGCTTAGCAAATTAGGTCGGTATTTCGGCGGCGGCCTCATGGCGCATGCCAGAGCGCTTGCCGCGATAACAAATCCTACAACGAATTCTTACAGGAGACTCGTTCCAGGATTTGAAGCACCGGTCTTTATTGCTTGGAGTAGGAGAAATAGATCTGCTAACATCAGAATCCCTGTGAACATGAAGGGGCCAAGACACTCGGCAAAGAAGAGACTGGAATACCGAACACCTGATACCTCTTCAAATCCCTACCTCTGTTTCGCAGCAATGCTTTCAGCCGGGCTCGATGGAATCAAGAAATCCGCGGATATTGGAGATCCAGTCGACGAGGACATCTACAAGCTGACACCCGAGAAGAGGAGAGCACTTGGAATCAAGGAGCTTCCAGGATCATTGAAAGAGGCAATTGAGTGCCTGCAGTCAGACAATGATTTCCTGAAGCCTATTTTCTCCAGCGAAATAATTGAAGCGATTATTGAGAACGGGATAAAGGAATATGGCGAAGTGAACCGAAGGCCACATCCGTACGAATTTTACCTCTATTTCGACATCTAGAGAAGTGCTTGCGCGAGGACATCTTGTCTGATCACGCACACCCTTCTTTTTTCCGTTTAGCTCTTGAATTGTCTTGTTTGCTGTTGGTAGAGTTCCACAAGTTCCTGGACGGTCGTGGCATCCTCAGGAGCTTTGTCATCCCTTATCTTTCCCGTGAACTTGGGGAAACGGAGCGCAAGTCCGCTACCTTCTCTGACGATGCCTAAGCCTGCGGTGTAGATCGGGCTTAGCGTGATTTCGGAGGCGATGACTTCGATCACGACTTTAGGCTCGAACCAGTCATCTGCGCTGACTTTACTATCGACGCGAGGACTCTTCTCTTCGATCTTCATTTTTCCAAGCATTTTGGAAAGAT
>DAIDAB010000220.1 GCA_027310845.1 bacterium
CGCGAGCTCTAGCGAACGCAAAAACATTCTGTCAGTAGCCAAACGTGTATGATGTTCGTACACCTGGGCGTGCATCAAATATCTCCCTAGTCGATAGTTTTCCGTTGCGTCTTTTCCCTTTTCGAGGACGCAAATATGCTTGTCATCAGGTGTGCTAGAAAGTGTGTGCAGGATGCGCTCTAAATCGAAAGAACCGTAAGCTACTCCAACGTGATAGGAGTCTCTGCGAAGGTAATCGAGCTTGTCAGCGTCTAGACCGCTTGAGACAATTTCATCTAATAACGGAAAGCTGTTTTCTCCGCCATATTCTGGCAAGATTGTTTGCGCATCACCAGCGAATTCGCCTAGTGCTTCGGCGATGTCTGAATCGTCTTTCATTATCCATGAAGTTACGTATTCATGAGTAAACTCCTCTCCATTTATTTGCTTCAGGGCTTCTTCAAAGAGATGCGAAAATGGGCCGTGTCCAAGATCGTGACATAGCACAGTCAGGCGTATCAGTTCACGTTCGCGATCGGTGATCGCCAGACTTTGGGACATACGATCCGCTACATGCATAGCTCCGAGAGAGTGCTCGAATCTTGCATGAGTTGCACTCGGGTAGACCAAGTAGGCGTGGGATAATTGCTTGAGTAATCTAAGTCGTTGGAAAGCAGGGGTATCTATGACAGCGAGTTCTCTAACTGTAACGCCGATGAAGCCGTGTAATGGGTCTCGAAAAGACTTGAAGCGCCAATAATTGGGAGTCCTAGGCGCTGATTGGTTGCTTGACAAGTTTTAGTCCCGAGAGGATCCTCAGGCCTCGCCGGATGCCTCGTTCATCAATCTCCCAGCCGTTGTCTCTTGCCTCTTCAACCACTTCACTAAGGCTCAGCGGGCGCATTGCGCCTTTCGAGATATAATGAACTTTGGCTGCATACGATAGACTAGTGGGATTAAGGCCGGAGGACTTTCTGCAAGTGCCAACGATCGACGATATTGTGTCGAATTGCTCGCGGTATACGCTAACTAACGTTCTAACAATTGACTTTCCAGACTTGGTGAGTTTGTAAGAATACATCAGCCTCTGGTTGATTGTCGGTCGGGCGGATTGCTCAAGAAAACCGAGTGCGACTAATTTGTCCAGTTCAAAGTCGACGTTAGCACTGTAGGGACCGTAGAAATGAGGTCGAAATACAGGATTGTCCTTCAGAGGTACTTTTAGCTTGGAGAAATAGGTCAACTTCTGGATTGTGGTCTTTCCATCAATCTTTCCCCCGTTTGCTGCAACCGTTAACAAGATGAGTTCAGATGTGCGCAAACTGCTGTGACCAATGCCCATGAAGCTCACACCTATAATAAGGATGGTGGTTTCTGGAAAATTGACTCGTAATGAAAAATGGTCGAAGTTTAGCCTTTGGGAGTAATTATCGCGAAAACGAAAGTCAAGATTTGTTGCCGAGGGAGGCCGCTATATTAGTCAAGAAAATCTGTTCCTCGAAGCCCTTGGCTTCCACAGACTTCAGAATTTGCTCGGTTTTGTTATGAGTTAAGAGCTGCATTAGGACTCCACGAGGAAGTTCAGACTGCAATTCAAGATGACGGCTTTGCTATCTTCTACTACCATAGGGGTGTAGGTCTTGTACAAGTCTTGGCAAGACTAGTCTTGCCAATATCAAGACTTGACTACTGATCGTGCTCAGATAGTTCTCAAAAAGCCTAGATTGCCAGTCTTAAGATGGTCTTGTAGAGTCTGTGAGACAGTCTTGATAGTCTTGGAGGACGTCTTGGAAGGCTTGGAAGGTCTTGCAAGACTAGTCTTGCCTTCCATTTGGATATCTTGATTTTCCAAATCATCTCATATGCTGCCTAACTAGAGTTTTTGCTTGCAATTTAGTCAAACAATGCCGCAGATTATGAAGCGATCCTAAAATACCTGGCGACCACACACGAAACCAAACAACGATGAAAGGAACTATACTTGAAGTAGACGTGCTCTGGGCAAGAATTACCTGAACCACTCGACGTTCGTGTGCAGCCTCATTCCAACTTTCCTTCTAGGGATTCTTTCACCGCGGTTCTTACGTCCTCGGCTGTCACTTTTAATCTAGACGTGTCATCAGCAAAGAGATCTACCCGACTTGAAATTTCCAAAGCTACGTCTTCAATTGACTTTCGAAGCTCCTCCACGCCTTCGTCGCTCGCCTATCTAGCACCAGATTCTTGCAGGATACCGTAGCAATGTCGGAAGCTAAATCGTACCTCAGGCATAATGAGATCCTGGCCGTGTGCTTTGCTCAGACTCGATCCGCGTTTTTGATCTTTGGAGGCATCGGCGCGAAGATGCCGAACATGCGACGCAACGAGCCTATTTGGAGAAATGTACCGAAGATAACAGGTCACTAACATTCATTCAAAACGCAAGCATTGAAACAGTCTAATCAATCCTCAACATCCAAATTAGGCTTTGAGCGCAGAAATCGTATTCATTCGAGAGAAGATGATTTACCCGCGTTTCTAGATTGAAGGAATAGAGAAGATCTAGGCTCACGGAGGAAATCTCAGGTACTCGCGCTGGCATCGACACATTGATCTACAGTTAGTACATCATCTTTTGGTGGCTCAAAAGACAAATATCATCTTGCCATAATGCAATCACAACATATGAAACCAAGTTCCACGATTAATTGGCTCTTAGAGAAAGATCAGCCTTCCATCAAATATCTCACTCTGACTCAGATACTCGGGAGACCAGAGGGTGATTCTGAGGTGAAGTCATCTAGGAGGGCGATTACTCAAAGAGGGTGGGCAAAAGAAATACTTGCCAAACAAACGCCCGCGTGATGGTGGGTTACAGGAGATAGCTTGTATAGACCAAAGTACATCTCAACCAACTGGATGCTTCTGATACTGTCAGATCTTGGGCTTACCAAATCTGAACCGAGAATTGCAAAGTCCTGCAAGCTCTGGATAAAGCGGTTTGCAAAAAGAGATGGAGGGTTCGATTCGGAGGGGGCGAAGAAAGCCCACCTATGCATCACCGGTAACACGGCGCGAGCGCTGGTCAAGTTTGGGTACGTAGATCATCCAAAGGTTAAGAGCGCCTTCGAATGGTTCGTCAAGAATCAGTCACAATTAGGCGGCTGGTCATGTTATTTAGGCGGCAGAAATCTTGATTCATGGGAGGCGCTAAGCGCATTCGCTGTATATCCAAAAGAGAAATGGACACGGAGTATGAA
>DAIDAB010000221.1:0-315 GCA_027310845.1 bacterium
ATCATATATTCAGTAGTATGCTTGTCGTGTCGCTTGCCATAAACTCTGCCGAATTTGGCCAACCAGTCGTCGAGAGTCAGACTCCCAAACCCTGATCCTCCGTCTCCGCGACCTCCAGTGTCCGAAGGAGTAAGCAGCCCACTTTGTTCCTCTAACGGCTCGTCCAACTTGATCTCCCCTTGCTCCAAATCGGGCGGGTGCCTTCCATCAATCAAAGAATCAGCAAGACTTGGTCAAAAACGTTTGCCTACGTCATACGATGTCTTGGGCCGCGAGAATCCTTGATCTCTGTTTCGCCCGTGTTGGCAAACACGT
>DAIDAB010000221.1:325-3206 GCA_027310845.1 bacterium
TTCGTAATATGGCGGAGAAACAGCAACTGTTCTTTCTGAATCATTCCTTTCGAAACTTTGGAAGCGCTATCTCCGGCGTTGCGTCTTCGAAGTAGAGAGAGACCTTGTCTCCTATCTTCAGATCTTCTGGTTTTACTCCCGTGACATTGCTGTACATTCTGGGCCCTTCTTCAAGTTCAATTAGTCCAACAGCGAAAGGCAAATCTGCCTGAAAAGCTGCAGAGTTGTCGATTACCTGTCGAATTATTGTAAAGGAGTAGATCTCTCCCCTGCCTGAAAGTTGGCGCCAGAGGATCGAGTCACGCCTGCCGCAGTCAGGACACCAGGCCTTTGGATACCATATCCAGGAGTCGCACCTTGTACAGTACTGCATTCGCAGCTCGTGCTTCTTACAATAATCCCAGAATGGTTTTGTAAGCGTGCTGACTTCAGGCAGCGACTTTTCATAGCTCATGGGATTCGACAAAATCACTGCTCATCCCTTTTCAATTTCTTCCGAGAACCATCGTCATGCTGTTCACCAAGCTGTTCCCGTAACTGATTGCACCGATTCCCGTCGCCACGCCGACATGGGCATTTTTCACCTGTCTTTCTCCTCCTTCTCCGCGAAGCTGCCTAACAGTTTCGACAATGTGGACCAGTCCTCCTGCCATGGCTGGTTGCCCTGAGGACAACTGGCCTCCTCCAGTGTTGATTGGAAGATCGCCTTTGAATGAAATGTCATGTGCTTCAACAAACTTTCCGCCTTCGCCCTTTGGGCAGAAACCCGCATCTTCGATCTGCATCAGCACCGCAATCGTATAGTCGTCATAAGGCTCGAAGAAGCTCACTTCCGAGTGCTTGATCTGACTCATTTCAAACGCGACTTTTGAGGACTGGGCGATCCCGAGAAAAGTGATGTCGGGTCGAGATCTGGAGCCTTGGTAGAAATTATCAGATTCGGCGATTCCAAGAACAGAGACAGATTTGTCCTTCGAGAGATATCTTGCTCTTTCCTTCGAAGCTACGATGAATGCAAGGCCTCCGTTTACTGGGATGCAAGCGTCAAACATCCTGATGGGGTCAGCTATCATCCTTGAGCCGAGGTACTGGTCAATGGTAAGAGGCTGCTTGAGATAGGCGTTGGGATTCTTTATCGCGTGCTCTCTCTGAGTAACTGCCACCTTTCCCAACTGCTCCGGTGTTGTTCCATACTGGTATATGTGGCGCCGCAAAATGAAGGCAAACTGGCTATTTGGTCCCATCATTCCAAATGGTTTCTGAAAGTCAGATTCATATCTCCAGGTCCGTACCGCCCCGGGAGTAGTGATATTCATCGGCGTGTCGGCTCCAATGCAGAGCACGAGGTCAACTGCGCCAGAGGAGACAGCCTGCCCGGCTTGGTAGAGCATTGAGGCTCCGCTCATACCACCATGATCTCCCCTGATTAGGAGTTTCGGAGAAAACCCGAGGTCTGAGATGACTTCCGCAGACCAGATCTCTGCATGAGGATATGCGTTTCCAGTGACTGCTATTCCCTGTCCGTCAAGATCTTTCTTCTCAAGACCTGCGTCTTGGATAGCAAGCTCCGCGGCCCAAGCAAAATACTCCTGAACAGAAAGTCTGACTTCGCCCTTGTCCGTGCGAGCGCGGCTCACGGGCGTTTCTCCGTATCCGATGACAGCAAACTTGTCATGCAATGACATTTTTTCTGCGCTTGCTTTCTTAAGGATTGGAATTCAAAATTTAAGGGTTAGTTTGCCAGATAGATTTCTACGACTCGTCAACACTGACCAACAAAATATACAGAACTAATAGCATACCAGAGCCTTCATTAAGATCGAAATCCCGAGAATTTCAGAAAAGCAAGGGGAATCGCATTGTCCGTGGCGAGTACTATTCATGTCGAGCAGCAGAAAAGAAAGAGCTTGATAGGTCTGCCGCTCAAGACAAAAGAGGATTACCGGCTTATTCGCGGAAACGGAAAGTACGTGGATGACATTCGACTTCCGAACATGGCTTTCGCGGCGATTCTGAGGAGTCCGTATGCTCATGCCAGAATAAGGAGCATTGACGTGAGCGAAGCTCGGAAGATTTCAGGAGTTATCGACATTCTGACGTCTGAAGATGTCGTCAAGATGTCGGACCCGCTTCCTCAAATGACTGTGCCTCCTGCCTCGAACGTGAAGGACTATCCAATCGCTGTTGGGAAAGTACGATACGTGGGTGAACCAGTTGCCGTCGTTATCGCAGATTCAAAATATGTTGCAGAGGACGCACTCGAATCCATCGCAACTGACTATGAGATTCTGGAACCGATCATCGATGCAAGAAAGGCCCTTGCTTCAAAGGACAATCTTGTGCACGAGGAGATTGGGACAAATATAATGGGGCATGTCAAGTATGATTATGGAAATGTCGAGAAAGCGATGAGCCACGCGGACAGAGTAATACACGCAAGGATTCACTTCCACAGATTCAGCTCCTCCCCTCTTGAACCAAACGCAGTTGTAGCCGATTTCAACTCAAGGGATGACTTCCTCACAGTGTGGTGCAACAATCAAGAACCGTCCTTCATGCTGCCCCAGTTCAACAGCGCGCTCCGGCTGCCCTACGATAAGATGCGTTTCATAACAATGGACATAGGGGGAGGATTCGGGTGCAAGATAATCAACTATGCGTACGTCATCTTGGTTTCTCTTGCATCTATGAAAGTCCAAAGGCCGGTGAGCTGGTTTGAGTCGAGAACAGAGCATCTCCTCGCTGGCAACCACGGTGCCGAGAGACTTTTTGACGTTGAGGTGCCAGCGAAAAACGACGGAACTGTTCTGGGCCTCAAGATCACTAGCATCGACGACGACGGAGCGTTCGCAAGGCATGAACCTGCAGGGCTCACCGTCTG
>DAIDAB010000222.1 GCA_027310845.1 bacterium
TACCTGAACCATCGCAATAATGTCATATTGACCCGTGATAATGTGAGCTTCCAGTACCTCCTCCATTTTTAGCAACTCCTCGATTACGTCGCGTTCCATCATAGGCTCTACTTGTACGAGGATAAACGCACGGGTGTACTGTTTCATAGCTTCAGCTTCTTTCATCAGCATATTTCATGCAACAACTCTTTGGATTTCTTGTCGGCTCGCCGGGATTCCCCGCGGCTTGTTTCAGGTGCGATAGTTTCGGGCTTAAAAACCATTTCCGGAAAAAGGAACAAGACTTGAAAAACGAAATTCCAATATAGGCATGGTCGCGTTCGAGCGCAAGGCACTAGAATAAGGAAAAGCTTCTGAAAGCTGACCCCGCCAAAGACTGCCTTTTAGGCACTCGGTTCCGACGTTCAAAGGTAGTATCAAAATATCGGAATGCTGGGATAAGAAAAAGTCAATGCTAACCACAACAGGGCAACAGCGGACTCGGGATCAGAGAAAAAGCCTTTGCCTCGTCATCCCGACCCTAAACGAGCGCGATAACATCGCCAACCTTCTGGCCAGAATGAAAGACTTGGAGTCAGTTCTGCCTCTTGATCTCACCGTCTTGGTTGTCGATGACAATAGCGACGACGGAACTGCAGAGGAAGTAAAACAATCCATGAGAAGGTCGGAGCGAGTTAAGCTGATTCAGAGACCAGAGCCAGCTGGAATCGGCTCCGCATACGTCGAGGGATTCGCATATGGCCTCGGAGAGCAAAAGTGTGATTATCTGGGCGAGATGGATGCAGACCTGCAACACCCTCCTGAAGCACTGGTCAAGATGTGTGAAACTGCAGGAACCGGAATCGACGTTGTGATCGCTTCGAGATATGTTGAAGGAGGCGGGTCTACCGGGTGGTCACTTTCGAGAAGGCTCGTGAGCCGGGGAGCCAACTTTCTTTCAAGGTTGTTCGTCCGTTCACCTGTGGCAGACACGACAAGTGGATTCCGGATTCTTAGCGCAAGAGCGGTCCGAGGTCTGCTTGAATTTCAGATGTCAAGCAAAGGCTACGCGTTCCAGGTCGAAAGCATGTACATCTACAAGAAGCTCGCCATGTCATTCGCAGAAGTGCCCTATGTCTTCGAGGAACGAAAGGCAGGAAAGACGAAGTTGCGAGTTGGGGAAATGCTACGCTTTGCGTACGTTGTCATGAAGGTTGGAATATTTGGCGTCAAGAAGAAGTGACATAGAACCAATTCAGGATTCTGGAACCTGAGCCTTCGCTTCTTGCTCGACAGGCTTTCTCGTGAATACTCCTTTTTTGTCAGAGATCGACAAGCCTGACCCGCCCCTGGTTGACTTTACAATCTCTGCTAGAATAGAGAGCGCAATTTCTTCGTAACTCTGCGCTCCGATGTCAAGTCCGATAGGGACGTGAACCTTTCTCAGGTCAGACTCCTTCACTCCTTCCTTCTCCATCATCTCCTTGAACAGGGCGCTCGCTCTGTGGTAACTGCTGACGAGGCCGATGTAGGCCACCTCTAGAGTAACAACGCTTTTGAGAGCAGGTTCATCGTACTTGTGTTTGGTCACTATCACAATGGATGCTCCGCTCCCTATGCGGAGGTTAGAAATTGCCTTTTCCGAGAACTCAGGTATCACTGCGTCAGCTTGGGGATACATCTCACGGGTCGCTCCGGGGTCAATGACAGTAACCCTGTAGTTCAAAGTCTTGGCAAGACTCACGAGAGGTCCTGCGATGCTTCGCTCACCTCCTCCTCCAAAAACAATGATCTGATTCTTCGGAACAAAGGGCTCGACGTAGATTTCCATGGAACCTCCGCAGTTAGCTCCGATTCCCCCTTTCTCTTCCTCTTCGAGTAGAACGGACATAATTCTGGGCTTGCCAACCTTCATCGCTTCGAGAGCCTGTTCAACCACGACGCTCTCGGAGCAGCCTCCTCCCAGATTTCCATCCAAGATGGACCCGTCCTGGCTGATGAGAATCTTAAATCCGATCCTTCCTGTTGTGGAACCCTTTGTGCTCACAACGGTGGCAGTCGCAAAATTCTCTCCCTTTGACGAGAGTTCTGACATTTTGCCTATCATTTCTGCGGAGCTCATTGAATGCTCTTGACTAGGACTGACTAATTACTTTTCTTGTGCGCGTCGAGAGAAGAGTCTTCGCGCGAACATTTGTTTTTACTTATCTTGTTTATACAAGCGCGAACCCTAGAGCCTTTGCCGAAATAGCTTGCTCCTCATCGTATCAAAAAGAAAAAAATGGTCAAATTTTCTACTATCCATGTGTCGCGCCGCAGCGTTTGGAAATCATCTGAAAATTGGACGCAAAATCACTGTTCCCGGCCGCAAAACGCTACAGCAATGCGCCTGGTTTGGTACAAAACGCATCTTGATTTTTCCCGTTGCCTTCTCATACATGTGCCCTACTCATTGCTTATTAAAGAAAACAAATTTTTCCATTCCGCAACCGTGCGCGTTTTTTCACGGAAGAGCCTGTAACAAGCTCGGAACCGCGAAAGGACGCCGATTCAAGCTCTCTGATTCAAAGAACACGTATCCTCAAAGCTTCCGAGCATATTTGTCATCGAATTGCAATTGTTCAGATGATCTCTTAATGGTTTCAGGCCCCCTTTCGGGCCCCGTCCGACCATGCAAAGAGCTCAGCGGGTACATGGAGTTCACGACCCGGAATCCTAAAGTGATTCGGCTATTCCCTTTATGACAGACATCTTGTAATCATGATTCTCTCCCCGGACAAAATATGGGTAGATGCACGGGAGGTCGATTCCAGCCTTCCTGAAACTCTCAACATACTCCTTCAATTGATCGGGACTAGCGTTTACAAGGCTGATCTTGAGCAACGAATCTGAAATCTTGGTTCCTCCAGATTCGATGCTTCCTTTGGACTCTGCTATTGCGTCTGCGACTCCGTCAAGTACGAACATTTCGTGATAGCTCACGATGGAGTCGTATTTCGCAAACTCGTCAATGAGCAGTCGGTTCGCAGTGTTCTGAGAGTTTGAGTAGAATACTTTGAGATAACATGCGAATGAGGGCCTTGAAGCAATACCGCTTACTTTCTCGACAAGGGACTTTGCATATTCTGGAGAGCAGAAGTTTAGGAGAAGCCCTTCGCAGTGACCGGCCGCTTTTTTTGCTATTCCCTGTTTCAATGTTGCGATGAAAGTCTCTGGAACCTGAATGC
>DAIDAB010000223.1:0-387 GCA_027310845.1 bacterium
GTCAGATCCCTGAGGACATTCCCCGTAGAAACCTGCAATTATGTCGCGATCAGTCCCGCAGACGCCTACCTTCTGAACCTCAAGCTGGAGATCCATCTTCTTTGGTCCGGGAACCTGGATATCCATTATTCGAAGCGAATTTGCCCGCTTTGGAGTAACTACTATAGCCTTCAATCTCAAAACAGAACCTGAGACGGATGGATTCTCAAACTATCTAACACTAATCAGTCTTACCGAATGATTCAGAGAAGATTTCGAATGTCTCTTGAGCTTTTCTCGCATGTCCAAGATCCGTTCACCCAAGATCTTGACAAAAGACCTCCTGCTCGAGTCGATTCGGAGGCAAAGTCGCGCAATGAATTTCAGGAATCATTAAGCAGATTTGTT
>DAIDAB010000223.1:410-3133 GCA_027310845.1 bacterium
GAGATCAAAGACGTTCAAATCGAGCGTCCCTGCATGGCCAAGTTGCTGGCAGTTGTCACTCGCAAAAAGAGAAATCAGATCAAGTTCGCCCATGATTGCCTGAGCCAATATGCCTGAAGCTCTCCTGTCTCAGGTCGGCCAAATATTTAGGGTTCTTCAACTATAGCGATTCTCAACAAAGAAATTCTTTCGTTCTCGGCAACGTTTCGAACTTTGGAAAGCTTGCTAACATCGTCGCACTACGCAGATCCAGGAACGGATTCCGTATTTATATTCCACCATTATTGAGCGCATGCAAAAGGTTCTTTGTCGAAATGCCAGTCTCAACAAAGCGATTTTCGGAAATAAGGTTAATGGTCTCTGACCTGCTGCAGACTGGAGACTGGGCGAAACTCTTTGAGAATTGCGGCTCAAATGACCCCGAGATTGCAAAATCGGTCTCTGGAATATTCTCGATGTACGACCCGGTACACGTATGGAAGTTTGTTGACTATGTGTTGAAACTTGCTCCCGAAATCCGAAGGGAGCGTAGAGACTCCACTGCCGTCGTCTGTTACATTCTGGGGAGGATCGGGCACCACGACACTAAGATATCTCTGTCAGCATTGAGAACTCTTCTCGCAGATGACCACATGCTTCGAGCCCCGGTGATCGCTTCCATTTCAAACCTTTGGATCCTTGACAGAAGGACCACAGAAAGGATTCTCTTCGATTCTTGGATACTGAAAGGAGAAGACAACAACGACCTACAAGAGGTCGCCGTTCGGTCCGTAGAGTACCTCTTGAGTCAGGACCCAAAGCAGTGTGAGCCATTCATTAGAAAGATAGTGCGCCTAGCAGACCCGAAGTTCCGTCCTGCTCGAAATGCAGCTTCAGAACTAGCATCAGGGTTTCTATCAAAGCAATCCAAAGGCAGAAGGAAGGGAATGAGGAAGAGAGGCTTCAGCTCTCAGAATAAGAGAAGAAAACCAAATCGGAAGAAACTGCTTAGCAAGAGAAAGAAAAACGGCAGATAAGTTCTCTTTCAATCAACAAATGGTTTATTATGATATCTTGTCAAGAGCTCTTATAATCAAGCACAGAATTCAGGAAGAGATTTGATGCTTCCTAGAATGCCTTTCCTCATCTAGGTTGTGTATTAACCTCGTCAAAGAGCCAAATCATAAGTAGATGAAATGCAATGGCTTTGGAGAGCTAGATACAGGAATTCCAAAGAAAACCACTGTACATGCAATTCCTCAATTGAAACAATTGAAGCAATACATGATGTCCATATAGAACAGGTTTCAATACAATTCTTGTTTTGCTCCCTAGCTTTTTATTTTCTCCCCCCTCACTCGATTTTCACCGGCGCGCGTGTGTTCTGCCTTAAGGAGTAAGGATCCACAAAGAAAGAGTGGAAGAATCCGTCAATCGTGATCATGATATTGTTCGAGAATAGCCAAATTCTGAGGAGAATTCAGCGTTCCACTTTCATCTTGTCGACGTGATTCATGAAACATGGAGGACCTTCCTTCATCCAAACGTAAGGCCGTGTAACGCATTTGAGACCCACGTCGTTAACGAAAAGGCACCTCACATTCAATCCTTCTTGCATCGTAGAGTGCTCGGCATTTCCACAGTAAGGACACTTGCCACCGTCGGAGAAGAGGTATACGTGTTCCTCAGACGCATTGCTGCAGTGGACCCATGTCCCCAAGCCATGTCCATTTTCGCAGCTAGGACGCTCAGAACGAAGATATACATAATTCACATGCGTTTTGCAAACAGGACAGCTCACCATCGATATTCGCCGGAGTAATTCCTTAAATTCAAAAAATTGCTTTTGAACATATCTCCTTGATAAAACCCATACTCACCAGTAAACGAAATAAATTGCAGGATGAGTTTCTTGTGAATGAATCTCGCCATGCACAGGTTTTTGCGCAGTCCGTTTCAAATGTAATCATATAACCCAACGCTTTGAGCGGTTAGTAAGAGCAGGCTAAACTGGTCGGCCTTAGCCTTCCAGCGTACACCTCTCTCCTATCAACGTCATCTTCTATGACAGCTCTTCACCGCACCTTCATCCCCTTGCGAGGACGAATGTGGCGGATGGTCATCTTTTCTCGGGACTAGCTTCGAGCTTAGATGCCTTCAGCTCTTATCTAAGACGGCTTAGCTGCCCGGCTACTCTTCTGTCGAAGAACCGGTACGCCAGAGGCCGCGTTGCCCTGTTCCTCTCGTACTAGGGACAACTTCCCCTCAGATGACCGCCGCTTCCATCAGGTAGAGACCGACCTGTCTCACGACGGTCTAAACCCAGCTCACGTTCCCCTTTAATGGGCGAGCAGCCCCACCCTTGGCCCCTGCTGCAGGACCAGGATGGGAAGAGCCGACATCGCACAATATCTCTTCTGTTACCAGAAGTTGTAGACTATATCTCCATCCTCTCTCAGTTTATGAGAGGAGTCGGCGTTTGATGGCGCGTTTGCCATCTCATTGGATGCTCTAAAGCACCCTCAGTCGTTACGGGGTCACAGCAACGCTTTCCTGACCTGAAGATTGGTCAGCTTTTCTTTCAACTGAGCTGACTTGCTGGACTTCCCACGGTATTGCCCCAAAAATCCACTCCGGCTCTTGCGATCTTTTTGAGATCGCTCCCGGAAGATTCCTGATTTTAGGAGTGGAGGGTTCCACCGTTATAAGCCGATACTAGGATCAACATTGCTGTTGTCCTACCC
>DAIDAB010000224.1 GCA_027310845.1 bacterium
GATTTTAGTTTGTCATGCAAGAATCTCGTCAAACAGATCGACGAAAAAACTCAACGACTGTCAATGCTCATTCTTTTTGGACCAAGCGGACATCAAATCTCTTATCTAAATTAAAACCTAGTTAGAGCGTACCAATCCAAGGGAATATGGTGATACGCGGCAGTCGTGGTAATTGCCACCATGAAGAAATTAGCAGTACAATTTCTAGCGCTGGTGTGCAAGACTACTGTCTTGATAATCGTTTCAACTTAGTTTCACCGTGAAAGCATGTAAAGTGTGTATTTGTTTGTCCCCATGTTTGGATCGAAAAGATTTGGTTAAAAATGGTGTTCAAAAGTCAGTTTGTGGTAAACACTTACAAAACCAAAATTTTCACCACTTAACCCCATCTGCAAACGAAACCGAGCGGCATGGGAAGCATTAATGAGTGAACCATTCACTGCCATGCGGTGAGGCCGAAAGTCCCTGACAACAATTAAACTCAAGACAGGCCTTGAGAATCAAGCTTGGAGGAGCCTTGCTGCCACCTACAAGACCGTCTACCTTCACGTGAATTCAGACCTTCGACAATATGGGCTGACGGCCCCCCAATATGCTGTGCTCAGGACACTCGGGCTTTCTTCTGAGGGGCCTCTCTCAATGAGTGTGATAGGCAAGGAGATGTTTGTAACTTTTGCAAACATCACGACAATTGTCGACAATTTGGAGAAGAGATACTATGTCAGGCGGGTCAGGAATCAAAAAGATAGGCGTGTGATCAAAGTCGAGCTTACTACCCATGGCTCCAGACTATTCCAAAGGATCTTCTCCTCACACAAGAAGCAGGTTGCAAAGCTTATGGAAGCTCTTTCGGAGCCCGAACTCAGAGCGTTGATTGCCTATACGACTCGGATACGAAATACTATAACATCAGCTTCAAGCATTGGCAAAAAGACCAGTCATGATAGGATAAAAATAAAGAAACAATCCTAGCGACCTCCCGACTGGGAAGATGCTAGGACGTTATGAAAGGCGCTGCTTTAGCTTGGCTCTACCGTTTTCTTGATCTAGAGCGGCTCACTTTCGCCTTTCTCGCTCTTCCGCCAGCGACTTTCCTTCCAGCCTTGATAGCCACGTAGCACTTTCTCGGCGTGTGTCGCTTCTTTTCGTTATGGCGGTAAACAAGGTAGGCGTAGCTTCTTCCACCCTTGCCCTTTATCACGAACTTGTATGGTTTCCAAGCCCTTTTGTGACACTTAGGACATGTTGTTACCATTTAGGACACTATGAAAAATCCTCATTTAAAAACAATACGCCTCGGTACACAAAATTTTCAACTGTTTTGGAGTCCTATAGGCGTTTCCATTGCGTTAGGGCGGATAAGATTACGCGATTTGTTGCTCCTGACTTTGAAAAAATAAGCGTTCTTTGCTTTTAGAACGCAGAATGGAGCTTTTCTCCTCGTGTTAGTGCAATAGTTGGAACAGCAGAAAATTCCTCTGAATGGAAAATAGGGCAAATTTCACGCTTGTAATGTGGCATCGTTGAGACCACCTATCAGCACAAGTGGTATCCTGATAGGCAAGGTTTAGATCTCTCATCCGTGGAAATTTGCCCTCATGGACACCCAAGGTCGGTTCAATGCTTAAATACCAAGACGTTACAAAGGGCGTTTGAGTACATAAGATCAAGGCAAGGGGCCTTCTAGGCCGTCGACAGAGTTCAAAGGAACTTTTTGACTCTTTTACAATTACGGGTCATATTCTGTTTCTTTTCTGTTCAGCGGAAGGACTTTTGCCTTCTTTGAGCATAGGAAAGTTGCGCCTTTAGGCGAACAGAATGAGGAGAAAGTAGCCCCTCTTTCGGAGCCCCTTTGAAACTCCGAATGAGCAGGGTGAGTTTTGACACATTCATCTCTCCAGTGCTTGTACCAATCAAAAAACAAAAGGAAAAAGACAGAAAATGAACGAACAAGAAACAATTTCACCATTGAACGAGAAAACTGCGAGGGGTTTTGAATCCCTCCGGTTAAACAAGAATATCATCGACGCTGTAAAGGAACTAGGATTCACTTCCATGTTCCCGATTCAGGAGAAGGCAATCCCTCCATTGCTTGAGGGCAAAGATGTAATCGGGCAGGCCCACACAGGCTCTGGTAAGACCGCAGCATATTCAATACCTATGATTCAGAAGCTAGATGGAAGAAAGCCATATGTCCAAGCGCTTGTCGTGGTCCCGACCAGAGAGCTTGCGCTCCAAGTCACGGATGAATTCAATAGGCTTGGCAAGTTTTCAGAGCTTCGTGCATACCCAATTTACGGCGGGCAGTCGATTACTCCGCAGATAGAGAGGCTGAGAAGGAAGACGCCTCAGGTGGTCGTTGCTACGCCAGGAAGGCTCATCGACCATATTGAGCGGGAAACAATCGAGCTCCAAGACGTGAAGTTCGTCGTTCTCGACGAGGCAGACAGGATGCTCGACATGGGATTCATCGACGACGTCGACTATATCTTAAGGCAGCTCCCCACTGGTAACCAGATAGCGCTCTTCTCGGCGACAATGCCAGGAGAAATCAGGAGGCTTTCGAACAGATACATGAATCATCCAGTGGAGGTGCTGATAGACAGCGACGAGATCTCGCTCGAGTCCATAGAACAAAAGTACACGCTCGTTGAGGACAGGGATAAATTCGCAGCTCTAGTTGACTACATAAAGAAGGGCGGAATTACATCTGGAATCATCTTCTGCGGAATGAAATTCAAGACCCAGAGAGTTGCAGAGAGGTTGCAGGCAGCCGGGTTCAAAGCACTCCCGATTCACGGGGATCTCTCCCAGAACCAGAGGGAACACGCGATGCGAAGTTTCAGAAACGGGCATGCAGAACTCCTCGTGGCCACAGATGTCGCAGCAAGAGGAATCGATGTTCCAGCGGTTAGTCATGTGATCAACTATGATGTGCCCCAAGATCCGTTGACCTACTTCCACAGGATAGGTCGAACCGCGCGCGCCGGCAGGGCTGGGAGCGCCATAACATTCGTCTCGGGTGGAGAGTACCCCGATTTCAACAGGATTATGGGAATGACTCAGGTTCAGATCCAGAAGGTAGCGGGGCTTGCCACTCAGGGAAAATCACCACATGAATTC
>DAIDAB010000225.1 GCA_027310845.1 bacterium
AACGAGCAATTGGCGAGCTCGTGGGCGAAGTAAAGGGTCGAGGCTATGTCAGAGTCTTGGTGATCGATGGCTATTCGAAGGATGCAACTTTGGAAACAGCGCGGAATTCAGGCGCGGAGGTTATTCTGCAACACGGCAATGGAAAAGCGGGTGCTCTTTTGACTGCGTTCAGAATGGTAGAGACTCCATATATTCTCGTGATCGACGGCGAAGGCAGCTACGATCCAGGTGACATCGACAAGTTCCTGCCATTCATGGATGACTTTGATTTCATCAAGGGTGCTAGGGAGAAAAATGGGAACATGTCAAAGGTGCACAAAATCGGCAATGCAGTCATTACAAAGACTTTCAATTTGCTTTTTGGAACTTCCATCGGAGACATCTGCTCTGGAATGTACATGTTGAAAACCGAGTCGGTCAGAGACTTGAGTTTTGAAAAACATCCTTTGACTGTGGAACAAGAGCTGGCTGCTGAAATCGTCCTTTCTTCTGGAAGAATCACGAGTATTCCTGTCCAGTACAGGAAAAGAGTAGGTGGTGAATCAAAGACGAATACGTGGAGGCAGGGCTTTCGCGACCTTGCAACTAATTTTGATCTAGCAAGGACACACAATCCGATTCTTTTGTTTTCGTTTATTACATCTGTTGCGCTGATACCTGCTGTTTTCTTACTTGGGTATGCTTCCTATTTGGAATTGTTTCTTGGTCAGTACCATTCAGGATATTTTCTTGGAAGCCTGCTGTTCTTTGTACTTGGCGGTCAAGGCCTGACCGTCGCTACGATTGCTTCAATGTTGAGACGGGTTGAAAGAAAGCTTAACAATGGATTCCATCGTTAGCTAGGATCGTCAGGTAAGGTATCACATTCGAATATGGAAGCCCTTGTTACTGGAGGAGCTGGCTTTATCGGAAGCCACGTTGTTGATCGCTTGCTTGAAGATGGGTACGAAGTACAAGCTCTTGATAATCTGTCTGAAGGGAAACTGAAGAATGTAGCTCATCTGAAAGACAATCCTAAATTTAGCATGCAAGAGGCTGATCTCAAAGATGCGAAAGCTGTCGAGAAACTGGTAGCAGGTAAGGATGCGGTATTCCATCTTGCTGCGCATGCGAATATTAGGACTAGTCTAGTTGATCACACAGCTGACTTGAACAACAATCTGATTGGAACACTCAACATACTGGAAGCGATGGTTAAGCATAAAGTGAATGATATAGTCTTCGCATCCACCTCTGCTCTCTACGGGGAGGCCGCAATTAAACCCACGCCAGAAAATTACGGACCGATTCAAACATCTCTCTATGGCGCCTCAAAATTGGCTTGCGAAGCATTTGCAGAGGGATTTACAGAATTTTCAGATGTCAAATTTTGGGCTTATCGGTTCTCAAATGTAGTAGGAGAGAGATGCAGGAGAGGCGTAATATGGGATTTCGTAAACAAGCTGAAACGCAATCCGCATGAACTAGAGATACTCGGCGATGGAAAGCAAAGCAAGGAGTACATCTACGTTGGCGATTGTGTTGAAGGTATAGTCACTGGTTACAAAAAGTCGCACGGCAAGTCGAACATCTTCAATCTCGCAGTTGAGGACAACAAGACGGTTGATCAGGTGGCAGACATTGTTATTCGCGAGCTGGGACTTTCTAGCGTTAAAAGAAAGTACACTGGTGGCCCAAGAGGGTGGATAGGAGACATTCCAGAAGTGACGCTCGATATTTCAAAGCTCAAGAGTCTCGGATGGAAACCTCAGATTGCTGCAGAGCAAGCCATAGCAAGGACTGCGAAATGGACAGCTACAGAAACCAAGCCGATTTAGACGACCCGATGCACGCTATCTAGCTTCCGGCTACTTGGGGCTTGATGAAGCCACGCAGTACCTATGCAACCTAACAAAGCCCGTATCATGTGTTGTTGGTGTTTCGAGCGAATCGCATGCAAGGGAAACGTTTTCTTTTCTTGGATAGCATTTGAAGTGACTCTTGGTTAGCGAGTGTCGCTGGACAAACATTTTATTACGAAATTCTTGAGTATCGATTCGACTTTCACAGTGATATCTTTTGGATCGCGGATCTGATACCAATTGAAAGTGCAACTTTCCATAGTAACCTCTAGTTACACAGTCAGCAGGATCTTATTTCTGGAAAAGTTACTATCAAGCATATGCAGTCAGAGTTTCAAAGATTTTGAAACAATAGTAGTCGCTGATGGAAACGAGGACCTGTATTCAGACATTTTGGCGCTTGTGCATCGTCTCAATCTTCCTGATGCTAAGGTTCTTCAAACTTCTTCTTCAGGTGCTTCGGCGTGCAGAAATTTTGGCCTCAAATCCGCATCTGGAAATATTGTCGCTTTCGTGGATGATGATGTAGTTCTCGACAATGACTGGGCTCAGGAGACGATTTTATTCTTCGAAACAAATAGCACAGCTACAGGACTTGTTGGTTCTGCACGGCCTTTGTGGATGAATCCACAGGATTCTTGGTTTCCGGTTCCATTATACTGGATCGTGAGCTGTACCGATTGGTTCAAACAGGAAACTCGGGAAGTCACAAACATGTGGACAATGAATTGCGTTGCGAAACGTGATGATGTACTGACATGCGGAGGATTCCAAGAGCAATTAGGACCTCAGAAGGGAAGAGAAGCTGGATACGCATTCTTAGCCGAAGATTTCGAATTATCAAAAAGACTAAGGGCGACCGGCGGCAAGATTTTCTATGTGCCGTCAGTCAAATGTCGTCATCACGTACAACATTCGCAAGTAGAAATGCGTTATGTGATCCAAAGATCATTGTGGATTGGTAGAGAGCGGAAAATAATGGCGAGACTAGGGGAGAACCAGGATGTCGAGGCAGGAACTTTGAGGACAGCGCTGAGATTTCCACTTAATAATGACTCTAACGGAAATTCGATAATCAGTAAGTTACGTGGAGCTTTGGCCATTTCCGCTGCCCTGATTTCTATTTCCGTAGGATTATTGAGTTGAAGCTGGTCACGAGAGGGCTTGAGAATGGGCGTGATCCCTCTATTTCT
>DAIDAB010000226.1 GCA_027310845.1 bacterium
GTCAAACCCCAGCGCTTCAGCTGAAACAGCTATTTTTTCATAAAGACCGAGATCGTACGAAAAGGGTTCCCAGTTGTATGTCATGACTCCGAATCTCATTTTCGCAACACACCAAAAGGCTCCAAATTGGATTACTTTCTCCTTGCTTGAGGGAGATTTAGCGTTTCGCTTAGGCAGGGATTTGCATCAACCTTTGCTCTTTTCTTCAAATTATGGGCCAACGGTAATATGCGAGCCTCTTGCTGACGCGCTCGTTCAATACTACCTAAAGTTCAGTTGATGCTATTGTAATGCAATGATGCTGAGTTACTATTCTCTGATTGTCTATCCCACTTTAGGCTTGACGAACGAGTTCACTATGAGGTTGAACTCTTCATCGGTAAGCACACGCTTCTTCGCTTCTCCTTCTCTCTTCACCTCCTGAAGGATCCCATTTATCTGCTCGTCTGAAGCATCAATGCCCGATTCTTTGAGTCGTATGATAACAGAGGATCTGCCACTCTTTTTGCCTAGAAGAATTATGTTCTTCCCTCCCACGAGTTCAGGCAGAATCGGTTCCATTGTGAGAGGGTATTTCATTATTCCATCCACAACAAGGCCTGCCTCGAAGCGTGTTGCATTGATTCCAACGAAGGGTTTCGAAATGGAGAGCGCAACTTTGGATCTTTTCTCGACAAGTTTGCAAATCTCGGTGATTTTTTGAATCTTCCAGCCCATATCCTTACCATAGAGGAGTTTCAGTCCCATGGCAACTTCCTCCGTCGAAGCATTACCACACCTTTCCCCCAAGCCATTAAATGCAGTGTGCACAACTTCGACTCCAGCAGCTACAGCCGCGAGTGTGTTCGCTGTGGCTAGTCCGAAGTCGTTATGACAATGCACTTCGAGAGGAACTCTGCAGAATCCCTTGATCGTCCTTACAAGATATGAAGTTGCCTGTGGAGTGGCGCAACCAACAGTATCAAAGATTGCAACACTATCAACCTTTCCTTCATCCACCATCTTCTCGATGATAAGCCTCAGCGTGTCGAGATCTGCACGTGTTGTATCGTACGGAGTATATGCAACATAAAGGCCGTGACTTTTTGCATAACTTGCCGCTTCAATAGGCACCTCAAGAGCCTTCTCCGTCGTCCATCCAAGTTTCTTCTCGATCTGAAGCCGGCTTCCAGGTGAGTACAACAGCACGCCAGATACGTCGCAGCTCAAAGCAAGATCGATGTCAGACTTCACCGATCTAGATAGGCAAAATACCTTTGAAGTAAGGCCGAGATTTGCAACTGCCTTCACGCTCTTTTTCTCTGATTCTGATATAACTGGATTCCCTGCTTCTATTCTATCGACTCCAAATGAGTCTAGCTCTTGAGCTATTGCGACTTTATCGTTAAGATCAAAAATCACGCCCGCCATCTGTTCTCCATCTCTCAACGTCACATCGTGTATTTTCACAGTGGGAGCAAAATCGAAGTGTTCGATGACTTCCTTTTCGTAATTGTACGGGCTTACCCACCATTGGTTGGTTCTATAGCTTGACATTCAGCTTATCATTGGAAATCCTCGCTATTGTTAGCATTTTATAAACCTTGGAAAAGCGATTTACGCGATAGAGCATATAGTCTTCAAGAATTGTTTCCAAGACAGCAGGCGGTATCAGCGCATTGAATCCTTTCACTGGCGTGTACTTTCAGCTGTTCAATTCAGGATCTGCGTGATTCATTTGGTGCTGTTCTACATCATAAGCACTTGTCTTTCGTTCTCATAACCTACGATGAGATCGAGTTTGCTCGATATCTAATAATTCCTTTTACAATCAAGAAAGAGACGATATGCACGTCTTTAGAATCCTTGCAGACTTCCCATTCGTTATTTCCTTTTCCAACCCACTGAGACGATTAAGAACTTGTTGACTCGCATCTCCAATTCACAAAGCTACTCTCCCCATTACCTACTCATGTGAAAACCGATCTATCTCACAAAGGAGGGCACCTCACTATGGCGTAGCAGCACTAGTGCGACTTGGTTTTCCCTGATAAGCAGAAAGCAGCACTATAGCGAAGTGCTTGAGAGTCTCATCATTAGATCTAGCAAGCTTGAGAAGAGACCCGTTTGAGTCACTCTGCCGACTATCTTACCGTTATCCACGACGAAGAGTCTTCTTACAGACTTGTCGACAATCACACGCATCGCATCAGCAAGAGTACTGTTCTGATCTATCGTGACTATTGGCGAAGACATTATCTCTTCGAGCTTCATGGTTTCTGGAGAGAATCTTTTGCTTATGCACCGGCGTAGAATGTCCCTTTCTGTTACAACACCAACTGGCAACCCTGATCTTTCAATCAATAGCGACCAGACCTTCTTTTCGATCATCTTCGATAGACCGCTTAGCACAGAGTCACCAGGGCTCGCAGTGACGACATTACCTTCCATAATATCCCTTATGGCCAGCGTTATTGGCAAGTAGTTTCGAATTAGCAGTAGAAGGAGTGACAGAAAAGAGTTTTTCTGTCGGGGGTAAACCTGCATTCTTATTACGAACATCAGCCACTAGTTTTATCTTCATGATGATCATGGCTGACGATTGACCCTAATGATAGCTGGAATCGGTTACGTGGAAGAGGAGATTGGTGCCTAATTTCACCATGAAGTGCATGGTTTTACATGACTGGGTAAAGACATGGGGAAACAACCTAAAACTCGAAGAGATGCCAACCCCTGAGCCTGGTCCTGGAGAAGCGCTGGTAAGGGTCAGGGCTTGCGGTGTCGGCCTCACTGTGTCAAACTTTCTGATAGGAGAATTCACAAAGGATCCGAAAACTCTTCCAAGGATTCCAGGACACGAAGTAGCTGGGGAGATTGTGAGCGTCGGACCCGAAACGCATGGTTTCAAGAAAGGTGACAAAGTTCTTGTCTACTTTTATCTTCATTGCAATAATTGTCTATTCTGCTATCAAGGACTTCAGCCACTATGTCTAAACTTCGGCGGCTTTGTGGGGGTTCAGATAAACGGAGGC
>DAIDAB010000227.1 GCA_027310845.1 bacterium
CAGGAGCTGCAATAGTACAATTTGAAACCAATTACTCTAGTCGCAAGTGATCTCGGCATTGACAAAGATCTTGTGAGCCCTTACGGGAAGTACAAAGCAAAGATACTATCCATCCCTTCATTTGAAGCGCCGGTCAGATCGAAGCTAATATTGGTGACTGCCATCACTCCTACGCCTCAAGGCGAGGGCAAAACGGTTACGTCGATAGGCCTCTCCTCAGCACTTAACAAGCTGGGACACAAAACTGTAGTGTGTTTAAGGCAGCCTTCCCTCGGCCCCTTGTTTGGAGTCAAGGGCGGAGCGGCAGGAGGAGGAAGATCAACGGTCGAGCCGATGCAGGAGATTAACATGCGTTTCACAGGGGACATCGACGCGATTAGCTCTGCTCACGACTTGCTTTCCGCAATGCTCGATAGCCATCTGTTCCACGGGAACGAGCTCAACATCAGGCCTGAGAGCATAACGTGGAAGAGAACCATGGACATGAATGATCGCGCCCTAAGGAAGATCAACGTTGGACTAGGAGAGGAAAAGGGGGCAGTTTCAAGGCATGACAGCTTCGTAATCACTGCTGCCTCCGAAGTTATGGCTGTCATCTGTCTTTCGAAAAGCTACGCCGACCTGAAGGAAAGAATCGGAAGGATAATTGTTGGTTCAAACGAGAAAGGCAATCCAGTTCTGGCGAGGGATCTAAAGGCATCAGGCGCGATGGGCGCAATTCTAAGAGATGCGTTCTATCCGAACCTTGTACAGACAGTTGATGAAACTCCTGCCCTGATCCACGGAGGACCATTTGGAAACATAGCAACTGGCACATGCAGCCTAGTCTCAATCAGGTTGGCGCAGCAACTTGCAGAGTATTGCGTGGTGGAAGCTGGTTTTGGGAGCGACCTCGGAGCGGAGAAATTCATTGACATTGTCTCTCGTCTCGGAAACCTGAAAGTCGATTGCGCTGTGTTGGTGGTTTCGGTAAAGGCGTTAAAGTATCACGGGGGATTGAGTCAGAAATCCTCCTCCCAAGCTTCGGAAAGCACCGTTATCCCAAGCGACAAGCCTCAACTGAGCAAGGGACTCGAAAATATGGAAAAGCACATTGAAAATATCAGACTCTTTGGACTGACTCCAGTTGTGGCTCTGAACAAGTTCGCTGAGGATACAGATGAAGAGATCAATGCAGTCGCACAAAGATGCGAAGAGCTCCAGGTGCATTTCGCTATATCGACGGTGTTCAAGGACGGAAGCAGCGGAGGCATTGAGCTTGCCATGAAGGTTGTTGAAGCAGCCGCTAGGGGAGGAAGGCCAAAACCAGTCTATGAGTCTGAAGAGAGCATGGAAGAAAAGCTCCAGAAGATTGTGACAAAGGTCTATGGAGGAAGCGGACTTGAATTCACTGAAGGGGCAACGAAGGCACTTGCAGAAATATCAGAACTCGGTCTTGAGAAACTTCCAATTTGCGTTGCAAAAACTGCGCTCTCACTTTCGGATGACCCAAGGAAGCTAGGGCGTCCAAGACCTTTTATCGCGCGCGTCACTGATATGAGCATTTCCGCAGGAGCAGGATTTATCGTCGCGTACATGGGGGAAATTATGACAATGCCTGGCCTCCCGAAGCATCCTGTGGCTGAGAATATCCAGCTTCTTGATGACGGAACAATAATCGGAGTGTTCTGAAGTCTGCGATTCCCGGAATCTCTTTCGTTCAGTGTGATTATCGATCAGAGATGGTCATTGCCTAGGAGCTCAAGATTATTCTTTGAGCGATAGGGGGCCCTGCCTACTCGACAAACGCTGTCTGGTTTGCACTGATCTGGAAACTTGATAGGAACTGCTTTTCACTAGAGATTGTGAGGAACGAACCGCGCCCTAACGAGTTCTTTCAAGTAGCCTACCTGGGTGGGTTCCATTCTGATGATGTCTGTGGATGTTATAATTCCCGCCAGCTTGTGACTTTCAATGACGGGCAGTTTCGACACTTTCTTTTCCCCCATAAGCTTGGCCGCTTCTTCAAGCGAAGCATCCGGGCGTATTGTAATCACCGGGTTAGACATTATCTTGCTCACGATGATTCTCTTCGGATTGTGGGATTTCAAAAGCGATTTCTTTAGTACATCGCCCTTTGTGATTATTCCGACGATTTGCTGATGCTCGGTCACGACTATACAGCCGACGTTGAGATTCATCATTTTGGCAACGGCGTTGTAAACCGTTTCAGAAATATCTGAAGTAACGACACTGTTTGTCATACAATCAAATACATGGAGCGGTTCCTGTAGTTCTGCAGTTGTTCTCCTACTCAAGACCATCGACCTAGTTCTAACGAGACTTTACTGTGGGGGACAATTCTAAAGGCTGCTCACGAGGCAAAGGTTTGGTTTCGGCAGCACTTGATTTTGTTTCGATGAATCTACGAATCGCATCTTTGACTGCTTCAGCTCTGCTCCGATATCCTAGATTCTCCGATATCTCGTCCAACTTCCGGGCTAGCTCGATGGGTATCTTCACCGTAGCGTATTTGTCTCTCATATTCTATCACCAAAAAAGGGGGATTTTCCCCTCCTACTTCCTAAAGTAGTTGACGAGGTATCCCAGTCCGCCTGCAAAGACACCGACGGCTGCAGCGATGATTGCCCATCCGATTGGATTCAGGTAAGCGTTGCCATATGGCTCAGCAATAGGTCCTAGTATGTTGACGTGAACTTGAGTCGCTGTCCATCCGAGGCCTCCTGAACTTACTGAGACCATTGCACCTCCTGCGAGGTATCCAAAGTACATCAGCATCCATGTAGCTGCTGCTACTCCTACATTCATCAATATCAGGTGAACCCATGCGAGTGTATTGGCTGTTCCCTTGTACGGCTTGCCCATGTCGACTTCGAAGTGATGGTAGAATAATGCAGTGACTGCTACTGCGATTACACCTACCATTATGTATGTGAGATATCCAACTGTGTACCACGTTCCTGCGCTACCGCCAGCTATCACCATCGAGACTGACGGCTTGACCCACGGG
>DAIDAB010000228.1 GCA_027310845.1 bacterium
GAGCAAAGGTCGGGCAGAAGGTCAAGGTCAAGATTAACCGGGTAGGTCCGAGGTTCGCTAGTGCATCAGTAGTTACTGCCAGTACTCCTGGCGCATCTGAAAGCTCAAAAGCACAAACAGAAAAATAAGGAGCGCCTTGGCGAAGTCTGCCTATCGTGCGACAAACAGTTCGGCTTCTGTGGCACAACTCTCGGACAGAATGCGCCCATAAGCTTTCAGATAATTGTCCGCGAGTGTGGATACGTCAAAATTTCGCAACACTCGCTGACGGCATTTCCACGGGTCTATGCGATCAATTTTCTTAACCGAATCGACCATCTCGTTAAATGAATCCACCACGTAACCAGTTTCTCCATGTTGAACTATCTCTGGTGCTGCACCTTGATTGAACGCAATGACAGGAGTTCCACAAACCATGGCTTCTATCATGAAAAGTCCAAATGGCTCGGGCCATGTTATTGGAGCCAGAAGGCACTTCGCGTTTGCCATAAGCTCTTTTTTTCGACTGTTGTCCACTTCGCCTTCGTACTTCACCATCTTGTCATCAACGTACGGCAAGATTTGGGTCTTGAAATATTCAGTTTCCACTGGATGAAGGTTCCCGGCGAGAACCACCGGAATATTCAGGATGCGAGCAGCCTGAATCGCCAGATGTGCTCCTTTCTCAGGGCTGAACCTGCTGAAAAATAGGAGATATTCTCCACGATCCCCGTCATTGAATGGATATTCAGAACAATTGATGGCGTTGTATATCACCCCTGCAAAGTGCTCCTTCAGTGGGAGCAGAAGTTTGGCAGATTTGCTAATTGTATTGTGCCATCCCTTGTAGTGGTTGAAGGCTATAAGCGAGTCTCCCTTTAATGCTCCGTGAAAAGTGGTGAGCATGGGTGTTTTCACAAGCCCAGCTGTTGCAAGCCCTTCGTCGCAAATGTGATTGTGAATTATTTCGAAATCATCTGCCTTCTCCAGACAGGAAACCATGTTCAGCAGTGAAAGAACGGAAGAACTCCTTTCTGACTTTCGAAAGAATTCGGAGACGCCAGGTACAAGTTTTGCCCCTGTTATCGAATCTCCACTTGCAAAAAGGGTAACCTCATGACCGCGACGAATGAGCTCCTCAGTAAGAATACTCACAACTGCCTCGATTCCGCCATAAGCTACTGGCGGTACTCGTATTTCCAAGGGGGCTACCATACCAATTCGCATTTGTCGACACCTCAAAAATTCAGGCATAGATTTTCTCGATACAGATCCTAATCAGGCTTCCGTATGAAGTACGGGCTGGGATTCGAACGCTTAGAGGAACTGAAAGAAAATAGATTAGCCATCTCTAAAATTCTTGTTCCGAGTCTATGAAGACGATCCCAGACCCAGCCAGATTCAACTGTATATGTTGACGCCGGTAATTATGAGGGTCATTCTAGTTCAGGCTGTGATACTCGTGAAAGACAGTAATACTAGAAGGGTGTCTACTCGCACGTCGCAGGAATCCAGCTTCAATTGAGTCAGCAGGGCGTTACTTTGAAGGTACTTGAAGCCTACACTCGAGATAAGGAGTGTTAGGCGAGTGAAGGTCAGACATGATCAGGGCAATCGTCATCGCGACCCGAAGCGGGAAAGTGTTTCTAGGGGGGGATGAATCTGAGCGTTAAAAGAGAGCGAAAGAAACAAAACAGAGCGACTGACGAGTTGAGGGAAGAGGTCGAAATGCTCGAGATCATGCTCTCATCATTGGTTGATGTTCTCGAAGAGAAGCGAATCGTTGGCCATAAGGAATGGGAGAACAGAATAAAGGAAAGGTTGAGTTCGAAGTAGAGGGCGTTGGGGGTCGTCTCTGCCTAAGTCATATAGGGCGTACTCTTAGATAGGCCTATCGGCCGGAATATCCGACCTTTAAATAGTTCTCACACAGGCTCTTTATTCGTTGGTAGTTCACACAGGCTCTTCATTCGTAGGAGGACGTCACCTGTAGTACGAAACTGCAAGCCTTTCTGCAGGTTTGCCGTCTCTCGAACTCTTGACTTTGCGTATTGCATCCTCAAAGTGTTTCATCGTCACGACTGCTTCTGTTGCGTGCTTCTTCGCATCCTCCGGCTTTGGATAGGCAGCGACGTACTCTTGGAGCACGAGCGAAAGTGCAGTATTGACTACTGAAGTAAGGTCCGCCCCACTGAACCCATCAGTCATTTCAGCAACCCTTTCCAAATCAAGATCTGCGCCAATAGGTTTCCCTTTTGTCGAAATCTCAAGAATCTGTCTTCTCGCTTTCTTGTCAGGCTGCGGGATATAGAGTAACTTGTCAAATCTGCCTGCTCTCAGTAGCGCCGGATCCACCATGTCGATCCTGTTCGTCGCGGCGAGAACAACAACACCCGACAGTGATTGTATTCCATCCAACTCTGTGAGTAATTGACTAACCACCCTTTCGGTGACCATGCTGTCTCCTCCCAGACCTCTGACCGGAGCAAGCGCGTCGATTTCATCGAAGAAAATAACACAAGGAGATGCCTGCCTCGCGCGCCTGAAGACTTCTCTCACTCCCCTTTCTGATTCACCCACCCATTTGGACAGGAGTTCCGGTCCTCGGATGCTGATGAAATTGGCTTCACTCTCCGTTGCGACTGACTTTGCAAGCAGAGTCTTTCCTGTTCCGGAGGGACCGAACAAAAGTATCCCCTTTGGCATGCTGTAGCCGATCGTAGTGTAAAGATCAGGATATTTCAGCGGCCACTCGACTGCCTCCTGCAATTCCTTCTTGATGGAGTCTAACCCACCAATGTCTGACCACCGAACATCTGGAGTTTCGATGTAAACCTCCCTCATCGCAGAGGGCATGATGTCCCTGAGGGCGTTCTGAAAGTCATCGTTTGTGACCTGAAGCTTGTTGAGAAATTCTGGCGTCAATTTGTCTTCTTCGAGCTTCAAAT
>DAIDAB010000229.1 GCA_027310845.1 bacterium
GTCCCATAGAGGATACATTCGCTCTACTGCGAGGCTTTCTAGAAGATATCCCATTCCTTTCTTTGCTATTACAGGTTTGATCGTTGGCGTGATTCTTCAGCTTGCCTTCGCTCAACCTTCTCTTGCTCGCTGGGTCTGGTACGGAACGCTTATTGTTGGAGGTGCTCCTATCGTGTGGAGCACATTCCAAGGAATGTTACGGAAACAGTTTGCTTCTGACATCGTGGCAATGTTGGCGATAATTGCTGCCATCCTGATGGATCAGGCGTTCGCGGGCGTAGTCGTCGTGTTGATGCAATCTGGCGGAGAGGCAATAGAAGACTATGGATTGAGGCGAGCTTCGTCTTCGCTCGACGCATTACTGGCTCGCGCACCTCGACTTGCAAGGAAAAAGAAAACGGACGGCAGTATTGAAACAATCGGTGTTTCCGAAGTCCGAGTTGGAGACACTCTTGTGGTGAGACCGGGAGATCTTATTCCAGTTGATGGAACAATATCATCAGGGAGCTCCGAAGTGGATGAAGCCGCTCTAACTGGCGAGCCGCTTCCCAAGACTAAATCCTCGAGAGACAAAGTACTAAGCGGCAGCATCAATTTGAACGGCGGTCTTGAGATGATAGCAGACAAGCCTAGTAGCGAAAGCCAGTATGCAAAGATAGTAGAACTTGTGAGAAAGGCTCAGGAAGAAAAGCCTCCTATCCAAAGACTCGCCGACCACTACGCGGTTTACTTTACGCCAATCACACTGGTCATGAGTGCAATTGGATTCCTGATAACTTTGAATCCCGTAACGATTCTCTCAGTCCTAGTCGTAGCGACTCCCTGTCCCCTGATACTCGCAACTCCAATTGCCGTCATCAGCGGAGTAAATCGCGCGGCAAAGCGAGGAATCATCGTAAAGGGCGGAGCTGCAATAGAGCAGATTGGTCGAGCAAAACTTATTGCATTTGACAAGACTGGAACGATCACCTTTGGAACTCCATTTGTTGAAGAAATAGTTCCAATCGATCATATTCTGCCGGATGAAATCTTGTTCAAAGCAGCGTGCATTGGCCAATTATCCTCACATGTCGCTGCTCAATCAATTGCCCGCGAAGCCCTCCAGAAGTTTCCGAAACTTGAAACGCCTGTGAATTTCAAGGAGACCCCGGGAGCTGGAGTTGAAGGCGACGTCCATGGCGAACATGTGGTAGTTGGGTCCAAGCGATTCTTGGAGAATCTGTTTGGAAAGGAGATTGTCAGTCGGAACCTCGAAAACATTATTGATGCGACCCAGTCACAAGGAAGGCTCCTTACCTTCGTTTCCATTGGCTCCGAACCGGCAGGCGTGATTGTGTTCAGGGACCAGATTCGGGCTGGCGTTCCCGCAATGATCCAGAGACTCCATGAACTGGGCGTAGAGGAAACTGTAATGTTTACAGGAGATAATGCTCAGAGCGCGAAGACGATTGCAAGAGAAGCTGGGACACAGAATGTCAAGGCAGATCTCTTGCCTGGACAGAAGGTGGAAGCACTTCAAAAACTCAAGGAGAAATATTCTCCTCTTGTCATGGTGGGTGACGGTATAAATGACGCCCCCGCTCTTGCAACTGCCACAGTTGGCGTTGCGATGGGGGCACACGGTGCGGGTATTTCTGCCGAAGCTGCAGATATTGTGCTGCTAGTTGACGACATTACTGTCTTATCTGACGCTGTCTTCATCGGTCAAAGGATGCTGAAGGTAGCAAAGCAGGGGATATTCATTGGACTGGGTTTCAGCTTCGCACTGATGGTAGTCGCCGCGTTTGGTTACATACCGCCGGCGATAGGCGCAATGCTGCAGGAAGTGATAGACGCCTCAGTAATCCTTAACGCTCTAAGAGCCCGGTAAGTCAACGCTCGATTGAAATGATGACTCTGGCAATTCAAATACGGTGAACTCCTAATCTGGATACAGTTAATACCAGACTGGCTTCTTAGTGGAAAGGGAACAAAGCAGGGGTCCATGTGCCAATCTACATAAGCTCGAGCATTTTTGCTGGCCAGCCGACTCGTAGATGCCCAAGCGGTTCTTGCTTTGGGGATCGACCAACCGACGGCGAAATTTCGAGCCTGCAACCTTCATTTTGCCGAGGGCCCTCTCTGGGATGAGAGGGGACCTACGAAGGCGACGGACATTCACCTATGAGAAAAGCGCAAGAAGCTAGAGTTACATCGGGCTCAACGGACTGCAGGCGTAGATCTTCTGGGCTTTTGTATGGCACAGGCACGGGCAAAGAGTCGGGCGCACTCGACCGTTGATGCGTACCGCTGGAGGGGTCGAACCGTGTTCATGCTTGCATTCCAAGCAGACCTGCAAGCTTATCGTTGCCATGTTTCCTGAGACTTCTCTCGCCGAATGTAAGAGAGAAAATCAAGGAACTTTGACCTGAGGGTTTGGAAGTGAACACCTCTCTCAACGAGAGAAGCGTTTAGTAGCCACGTCTCACATTTTTGAGATGAATTGGCAAAAGCACGACACGAAACACTCGGAGGATTTGAGAATCCTTCTTTCATAACCTCTGTCGATGGAGGCGAGAGGGCTTCTCGGAAGAAAGGACTTGCTCTTCGTTGACACGAGGAACTATTGGAGGTACGTAAAGGGGCACATACCCGGAGCCCACAATCTCGAGCTTTACGCCTTCCACTGGGTGGACACCTCGAGTGCGGGTGTCAAAGCCTACGCGAAGCAGATGGCAACCATTTTCGCATCCCTTGGAATCAACGGGTCAAAGCATGTCATATTCTACCAAAACAACAGCGGGTATGACGCCGCCCGCGGCGTCTGGCTGCTTAATTTCCTCGGCCACAAGAATACGAGTATTCTCGATGGCGGGTTGAATCTCTGGAAACGAATGAAGCTGCCGCT
>DAIDAB010000022.1:0-306 GCA_027310845.1 bacterium
TTGTCGGTCTGATTGCATCAGAAGAACTTGAGCACCCTCTAAGGTCTGATCTTGAAAGTTCAAACTCAATTTCAATTGCAATGGACCCGCTTGACGGTTCTTCAAACATTACGACAAACAATCCGCTAGGGAGCATTTTCGGGATTTGGAGAGGCCCTCTCCCACAAAGCGGAAAAGAACAAATTGCATCTGCCTTCGTGACGTACGGACCGACGCTTTCAATCACGCTGACTTCAGGAAAGGGCGTAGATCAGTACATCGAAGCAAGAGAAGGTGAAAATACCGGTCGCTTTGTCCTAGCTTACA
>DAIDAB010000022.1:443-18187 GCA_027310845.1 bacterium
CTATGGGTTCGGAGGGAGCAGAATCAGTTGGATACCCGCGATCGAACGATTTGTTTCACGACTTGAGGAGAGAGGGCTAAGGCTCAGATATGGGGGAACTTTCATTGGTGACTATAATCAGATTCTTCAGAGAGGAGGCATATTTTCATACCCTGCACTGAAGGGAAAACCAGAAGGCAAGTTGAGGATAATGTACGAAACCGCGCCGGTCTCACTGATAACCTTGGCAGCTGGAGGCTATTCCAGCGATGGTGCGCAATCAATCCTAGATGTTGAACCCAAATCACTTACTCAAACGAGCGCCTTCTACACTGGAAATTCCGATCTCATCAAGGAGCTTGAGAGCGAAATCGCTTCCTCCAATTGATTTGATTCTCTCATTATCCAATTGTCTTAAAACATGAATTCGGGAGCACTAGCGGAGAGTGCAGAATACGTGCAGCGAGAGCAATTGCAGCTCCAAGGAATACAATTCCCGGCAACTATCAGGGATGAAGGAGCTTCCATAGAATTGTTGAGCGTTGTTGCTTCGGGTTCTGGGACGGCAATAGAGCAGTGGATAGTTGAAAATCATTTTTCTTCCGACAAACAGTGGGGTCTGATTTCACAGGCAAACACAAAGGAGGAAATCATACTTCTCTCTCTTTCTTTTCGCAAAGTCCTAAGGACAAGATACAAGATTTCTACTGGAAGACTGACCAGACTGCAGGAAGAATCTACAGAACCTGAGATAGGAGAATTGCATTTCAGACCTGACGGTTCCCTCGAGCTTTATTCCGTGAGTGCCAAACAGCGAAACGCAATTTTACATTCGCTCGAAGAGGCGATGGGAGACAAGGATGCGATAAAGACCCTCCTTCTTTCGAAGAAGTCGATGATTTCATTGATGAAGAATGCAACGGAGGTTTCCTCAGTTTCGCTTACCGGGCTCGGGAATCCCTTCTTCAGTGAAATGACGCTCTCCGGAGCAGATCCTTCAAATTCACGCACGTTCAAGGAGATGATCTCAGGTGGCGTGATCAAATCATTCAGGGCGAAATTCCACATGGATTCGAACGTGTCGGGAGAAGAGAGAGCCCACGAGACACATTCAATGCTAGTGAGTGTGTCGAGCAACTGCAAGGTAAGGTTCTTTTCCGGCGGACAGAATGTTGTGGCGCAGTCGGATATCGAAGACTTCCTTAGTAGAGTCAAGAAGCTCGCGACGAGCGAAGCTGAGACAGCTTGATCGAGGCCGGAAAAAGACCTTTCCTCTCTCTGGAAGCTTTAATCCTTGAAGAGAATGCCTCTGATATCTACCACAATCTTGTAACTTCCTCGGAACCTGTCTTCATACTATTTCTGGGATGCGGCAGAGGAAAAGACTTACTCCGCCTTTCGCAGGATTTACAAGCTTCAAGGATATTAGGTGTAGACAGAGATGATTTCGATCTCGCACTTGCAGAGAGGCTGTTGAAGGATAGAGCAAGCGTCCAACTCTTAAATTACAAGGACTTTGAAAGACGGTATTCCGCTTTGGATACAAAGTATGATCTAGTGGTGGTCAGACAAGGCTTTGAGGTTGCCTCGCCTCTTCAAAAGATGAAGGATTTGTTTCTGAAAAGCGCTGGGGCGCTTATACTAATTGAAGAGGAAGTGCAGGAAACTGGGATAGTCAGGAGCTACGTTGAAAAACTGCGTTCTCTCGGGTTCAGCGATTTCAAAGAAGGCCTGGTTATGGAAAATCGAGCGGAGTAAGTAAGATTCTTGCTTGCACGAAAATACAAAGATATCAGAGGATCTTCGATACATAGGCGCCAGAATCTTTGTATCCCCGTCTCCTGTAATATTCCCTAGTTCCTGATGCCGAAATTACGATCTGTTTCTTCCTTCTGAATTCATCCCTCGAAATTTCCTCAGCTTCCAGAAGAAGGCGAGTGCCAAGGCCTCTGTGTTGAGTTTGAGCTTTATTTTGAGATCTTTCACCGATGGGAACCACAGTGCCGTAAACGTGGAGTTCTCGAACAAGCGAGGCATTCCGGCCATTTATTTCGGGCCTGTGCTCCTTCCCAGAGGGAATCCTGAGACGAAGGAACGCAAGCAGAGTGTCTCGCTTTTCCTGTTCGAGCGAGAGGAATATTTCATGTCCAGAAGACGCTTCGTAATCAATGCGCTTGAACACGATATTGCCAATTTTCAAGTCATTCGATTCATGAAATTCGGATTGCCTATGTCCAATCTCTCTACATCTAATACATCTACACCTCTCCCCACGTCTTGACATCTCATCAAGAACAATCTGCCGCAAATTGCCCGCCTTGGCGCCGCTTGTTATTTCATGCTTAGGTATCTCACGCTGAATCCTCATTATTCTGATCCATGGAGGAACTTGTTTCTTGAATCGTCGCAGAATTTCTACAATCTGATCTAACTCGTATGGTCTGTATTGTCCCATGAGAAATTTTCTGTGAAGTGCAGTACCGTCAACTACGAGAGTGGGGTAGATCTTCAACATATCTGGCTTTAGTTTATCATCAGAGACAAGCATTTGCAAATCTTCCAGATCCTTGTCAGGATCCGAAACGGGCAACCCGGGCATCATATGCGCGACGATTTTGAACGCAGAATCGCGAGCAACCTGAAAGGCATGATAGGTGTCAGAAACTGAGTGCCCTCGATTAACTGCGCGGAGCACCTCATCTCGCAAAGATTGGACTCCTATCTCGACTCGCGTTGCTCCAAACGAGAGCAAGAGATCCACATGTTGACTCTTGCACCAATCCGGCTTCGTCTCTATTGTTAACCCGACGCAGCGGTGTGCTGCAAATTCGTTAGTTTTTTTTGCTTCTTCGATGGTTTCGGATTGCGTTTGATTAAGAGCATCGTAGCACTGTTTAACAAATTCCCTTTGATAGTCAAGTGGCATTGCCAAAATTGTACCTCCCAGAAGAATAAGCTCCACCTTGCTTGTATCATGCCCGTTGCTTGACAGCAAATCTAGCGTGTCAGTGACTTGAACATGAGGATTGAAATCTCTCTGAATCCCAAAGGAAGCCGCTGGAGAATCGTGCGTATAGCTCTGTGGGGTGCCGAACCTGACGCCTCCGGGGCAGAAAGTGCATGTGCCGTGAGGGCAGTCAAATGGCTTCGTGATTGAAGTTATCACCGCTACTCCGGATCTTGTGCGGATGCTCTTTCTGCGGAGGCTTTCTTCAAAGAACCGCCTGTTCTCTGAGTTGAGAAACTTCAATATCTCGGAGTTCTTGGGAACGCGATCCAGCGAGTATTCTCTGCAAACGTCAAGTTTGGTTTTCCATATTGATTCCTGCGAGATGTGTCCGCTTGATCCAAGGCGCTCCAATCTTCGCGCTAGCTCTTCGAGTGCTGTGCTCTTTGATCTGGTCTCGCTTTCCAAAAGAAAAAGGCCCCGGTGTTCAAGCAGATTCCAATGAGTTATATGAGTTGACGCTCTATCAAATGGGCACAAGAATGACTGGGAAAGAATGCGATTTCTTATACATGGATAGTTTTGACATCTCGCAAGCGACGGAAATACTGTGGCATGAGGCTAACGCGTATCAAATTCGCTGGGATTGTCCTAGTCGTCATGGTGGTAGTAACACTTACGGCCTGGTCGGCAAGCTCGCCACCAGTGCTTACAGTTCGGTCCCAATCGCAACTTGACAGTACTCTCTTTTCATATGCGCGTTCGTTCTCAACGCAGAACTTTACTGATGGATCTGGCATTTACACTTTCAAATTTGGTTTTGACTACCCGAATACAACGGTGTCACAGGGAGAGCGAATAGAGCTTGGCATCTATTGTGCTCTGGTAAATCAACAGATCACTTCGCCCTTCACGAGAGGCATTGCCCTGAATCTGCAGAGTGGCTCACTTTTGGTCAATAATAGAGAGGATTCGAGCATCAAGATCGTTTCAAAAACGCAACCAGGCCTGCAGGCATATTATATCCAGAATCCAAACACGAATATTCCTCTGGGTTCGTACAACATTACAGCGCGTTTGCTCCTCGAGACTATCGATGACAATTATGTGGGGAATCTTCAAGGAACTCTTCAAGTTGTCAACCTGAATGGCGTGCTAAACATAACTTCGTCTCCGACGTAACCTACTGCACATGTTCAAAGAACATGAAGATTGAACGACCTGCGACAAATCCTCCCTCCAAGATATGTCAAATCTCCTCCCATTCTACCAATGAAAAGCGCTTTTCTTCTTGAAAGGCTTTGATGATAGCAATTGTCGAGGAAAGATTTAGAAAATTGAATCTTGACGGCAGTGCAAGTAACAGCCGCGAAAACGCCATTGAGCAAGAAATCAAAAGAGAGGCTATTCAACTCAGCTAGCGTGCCTCCGGAGAAATGTATATTTTGCAAGATCGTGAATAAGGAACTGCCATCGCATGTAATTTTCGAAGACAACGAGTACATTGCCTTCCTAGACAATCATCCATTCAATGAGGGACACACTCTAGTGTGCCCGAAGAAGCATGGCGAGACTGTGTGGGACATGTCCCAAGAGGAGATAGGCGGATTGTTCATGCTTGCTTCGCGGGTTTCAAAGGCTCTCGTGAAGGCCACAGGAGCTGATGGATTTAGGTTCGTTCAAAACAACGGCGAAGCTGCAAATCAGATAGTGCCGCATGTGCACGTACATACGATCCCAGTTCGACTCTCGGACAAGGGAAAGTGGCTTGATAGGAAGAAACTACCACCTGAGGATATGGAGAGAATAGCCCAAAGTATTAAGGGATTCATCGAGTAATTTGAAAGCGCGGTTTCAGGCAATAGTGTTGACTGAAGCGATCCTCGAAGAAAACAGATCTCCTGTTTTGAAACGCGAAAGAGAAAAGCGATTCCAATCGAAGGTGGGATCGTCAATGCCACAGACCATCTCTGCAGTCATCAATCCGAGGGCGGGGCATAATTTGAATCCGTGACCGCTCAAACCAACGCAGCAAAATGCACTGGGCAGACCGATCTGTGATAGTTCGTCAATAATGGGGTGCTGGTCTGGAGTCATGTCGTACATTCCAATGTAGCTAGAGTGAACAATTCCTTCGCGCATTGCGGGGATCCTTTGCGAGATGACTTCAGAGAGGAAGTCAAGAAATTCAAAGGGAACCTCTACAGGGAGGGATTCGGGTTCTACCTTCCGGGAATCAAATTCAGGGTCCAGACTCCCGGCAAAAAAGAGCGAATTTCCTTCTGGTTTATAGTATGTCTTGCTGGGAAAATCAGCGACGCTTGGCTTCAAGCCTTCGTATTGCTTAGGGCGTCTAAGGATCACGACTGGATGTGCGGCGGCCCAGATAGGAAGTTCTTCCGTAATATCACTCTGCACCAGCAATTTGTTTGTCCAGACGTTAGTGCAAAGCACTGCCTTGGAGCAATGAATTCTTCGTCCGCCAACAAGCTCAACGGCGTCGAGCTTTCCAGATAAGTCATAGCTTAATCCGGATAGTTCCAGACCTCCAAGTATCTCCGTTCCGAGTTCTCTTGCCTTGGAAGCGTAAGAATTCGCAGTTGCGACAGGATCAGCATAGCCACTGTCAGGTTCATAGTGGACAAACTCATCGTCAGAAATATTTAGTTCAGGGAAGCGCTTTGCTGCTTCCTGACTTTCAAGGCGCTCTGTCCTCACCCCCACTCGCGCAAGAATGGGAAGCACAGAGTCCAAAGCTTGCTTACTAACAGAGTTACCGAGGAAGAGCATGCCATTATTTACGAATCCGGAATTGCCGATTTCTCCAAAGTTCTTGAGGGCTTGCAACGAGTAGTACGCCATACGTGCCACTATTTCGTTACTGTAGTGATTTCTGACGAGCGCAGTGGATCGGCTCGTCATTCCGGAAGCTGGCTGTCCTCTGTCTATTAGCGCCACCTTTTGTCCCATTTTGGACAAGTGATAAGCTGCAGATGCTCCTGTGGATCCTGCGCCCACAACAACTATTGGTCTCTCGCTGGTTGACACGTTAAATGAGCCCGCCGTTCGCAGTGTAGATTGCTCCGATAACAAACGACGAATCATCAGAAGCTATGAAGAGCGTGATTCTGGCAATTTCTTCGGGCTTCCCCAACCTGCCCATAGGTATGAGGGAACTCATGACGAACTCTCTGAGATCCTTGCCAATGAATCTGTGCAGGAGTGGAGTGTCGACGGGGTGTGGGGCAATGCAGTTCACTCTGTTCCCTTTATTCGCCCAGTTCTTGGACATTGCTTTGCTGAGTGCAATCATAGCGCTTTTGGAAGCGGCGTACGCATCAATTGATGGGATTGGTGAAGGGCCCAGGTCGGCAGAAATATTGATCACAGCGCCGCCTTTGCGGTTCCTAAGCAAATAAGGAATCGAATACTTGCAGAAGAGGAACATGCTTTCCACATTGGTGTCCATGACCTTGTCAAACTACTCTTCCTATAGATCGGGCTCAGAGCCAGGCATCTCGATGCCTGCGCGATTTGTCACAATGTCGAGTTTGCGAAAGCTCTTCAGACATCGTTCGACGGCTCCTTGAACTTCGGCGCTTATTGTCAGGTTGGTGCCAAATCTTTGCACGTTGCTTCTCGAACGATTGTACATCCCGGCTGTGCTTAATATTCGCTTCAAAGAATGAGGCACCGCTGTCGATGAAAGGATCTATTGTCTTCCGACCAATGCCTGATGCTGCACCGGTGACTAGTGCGACTTTGCCTTCAAGTGCCTGGGATCTCTTTGGCAATAAATCCTGAAAACGTTAAGCGAATATTAAAAGCGAGTCTCTCCATTAAAGTTTCGCATTCCTATTTGGAGACGACGGTTCAAAAATACATGGAGACAAGCTACGTGTATTTCTTCGAGAATTTAACCTTGGGTCATGATCCCTATATCAAGTGGGCCAAATGCGCAGTGGTCATCAGCCCTTATAGCTTAGAATTTTAGTGATCTTCATCTCAAAAATGCTCGCTTGGCATTCTGCCAGTGAAGCGTAATTGAACGAGCTTTTCGGAATCCAATCTTTTACTTCTGAAAGAATCCTTGCCAAAAGAGAGTCAACCATCTCGCATACTCGCCCTACCTCTTTGGCTTCTCCTTCTAAGTAGACCGCCTTACCACCAGATGTAGTCGCAAAAGACACGCGTCCATCTCGATGAAGGTTCTTGTAGCAGACGGACTGTGGATCAGCATAGGTGTACAACTTGCCTTCCACATACGCAACTGGATTCCACGCCGTGTGAGGAGATCCGTCGCTTCTGACGGTTGCGACAACTCCGTCTTTTACCTGTTGGTTAATAAAATCAACTACTTCTTCCGCATTCATTGTAGTTGGCATTATGGTTCGAGTAAAGGAACTTGACTTCTTCAAGCTGCCGTCCAGCAATGTTTGCAGTCTTTGATTATCAGATGCCATGCCTTAAGATCACTTGAGATAGATCACTTAACTTTCTAATCTGATAAAACTTCTGAGATTATGGAGAAATCGCCCAAATTCAGGCTCACGTCAGAATCCCGATCAGGACATATGTCTTACATTAAACGATGTCTCCGGCAATAACGCGTTCTGCGATGTTTCCTACGTTCAAAAGCTACCGTTTCTTCGAATTAGGCTTTCCTTTATTTTCCACCAAAGCAAAATCCAGGTCCACATTGCACGCCTTTGCGAGCCGCACATGCTCAGCACCAGTAATCCAAGGAACCTCTAGGTAATCGAAAATCTCTTGTTCGTTTAGGCCGATTCTGCGGGCTTCTTGCACGGTCATTATGTACGCTTCCACCTCTGTTGGGCGATCGACATAGGCAAAGGCGTTGTCGAAGAGGTTCTTTCCTTCCTTGAACTGTCTTACATGAACAAGTTCGTGAACAGCATCCAAGTAGACGCTCCATTCCTCGCCCTCGTTGAGATAGTACTTGCTCGCAAAGACATGTCCATCTTCATCTGAAACTCCCATGAACCCTTTTCTGGGAAATACTTCGACCTTTAGTTCATCAAGCACCATATCAGTAGCTTTGCCAAAAATGGCTTTGACCGCTTCTAAATTTTCGAATCCCTGAAAGATTTCTTTGAACTTAATTGAACCAGAATCGACGTGGCGATTGATTGAAATTTGAGGATCAATCCTGTAATGTTTCTGAGCACGCAGAGTCAAATTTGTGATTCTTTGAATCAGTCTACCTAAAAAGGGTTCTACAAGTCAGGCAAGAGCTTGTCAACTTAACTTCAAAGGCATCCTTTATGGCCAAGGTGTATTATGATCTTAGGCTGCCATGAAAAGATATTCTCCTTTTGAAATCATGGTAGCTAGGACGAAGCAAGCTTTCCCTAAGAACAGGATAGATCCAGATGAAAAGATTCTAGCTACCCTACTCTACCATCTGGGACTGTCATACAGGCGAGTGTCATATGCGTACGAGAAAGAATTTTCCTACGAATCCGTGAGGAAATGGTACAGGAAAGTTGGTGCTGCCCTGCCAATTCCCCAGAGGATCCGAAGGCATGTCATAGCTGTGGATGAGACCAAATTAAAGATTCAGGGAGAACAGATCTTCGTATGGTCAGCCATAGACGTGGAAAGATACGAGGTTCTTGCTATCAAGGCAACTGGAGGAAGAACGGAGCTAGAAGCCATATTCTTCCTAAAAGACGTGCTCAAATATTGTTCTAACAGACCGCTCGTTCTTGTGGATCATGGTCCGTGGTATCCTCCAGCGCTCGAACATCTGGGACTGCGATACAAACAGGTGACATTCCAGCAAAGGAACGTAATAGAATCGTGGTTCCATATCCTAAAACAGAAAACGAAACGCTTCTACAATGACTTCCCATTCCATGCAAGCATGCAATCAATAGCAAGTTATCTATCCTCATTCATGAGGATGCAAAACATCCTCACCGGAAAGATAAGTTGACAAGCTCTCAGGCAACTAGTCAATTCTTATATTTTGATTTTCTTGACACACTCTGATTCAGCGATTCGAGATGTTCTGAAAAGTGTTGGACAACGGGAAGAATAGAAAGCGCGGGATCAGGAATCTCTTGAAGTCTTACGACCCAGTTGTGATTTTGGGAATGATTGTGCTTGTCTCAGGAGTCATTCTCCTGACCTATGGTTTCGTTCCGACTACACAACCCAAAACGCTGCTGCTCTCGGCAGGGCCAGTTCCTCTTTCTGATCCTCATGGAAATTACATCACAAATCCAGAGTTGTATTTCAAGACTAACTACAATGGAACCGGTTCTATGGACTTGGTCTACTGCAGTCCCGAAGCTCCCTCTGGCTTTTATTGCTGGGGATACCAGTACATTGGAACGATGATCTCCTATAGTATGTCATCGAGATTCTATGGAGCGGGAATGATCATTTTGGCGGGCGTCTCGATCTTCACGGGATACAAATTCGAGCCACTGAAACCAAAGGGTCCTCACTTGCGCCCCATTACTATCAAGGTTGATGAAGACATTTGTGTCTCAAACGGGGTGTGCGTGGCACTAGCTCCCTCGGTATTTCAACTTCAAAAGCAGAATAATCCTACAATATTTGCCCCATTGGCATACGTCGTTAATCCAAATGGTGCTGATAACGATACGATAATTCAAGCCGCCCAGATGTGCCCGACCGGTGCCATTATTATCGAAGATGCCGAGACTGGAGAGAGAATCCACCCTCCCTTTCCGAAGAGTTAGGTTATGTAGCCTGGTTTTTTTTCTTCGCCCTGTTGCGATTCCTCTTCCGATTCCTGCCTCCGCCAAGACTCAACTGTTCTCAGGATCGCCTGAGCCTCTTTGGCGCGCTCTTCCAGCTCCTTCATGTCGACGCTTATTCCCGTGATCTTTGAAATCATTGCCAGTAATGCTTCAGATGCCTTTGGATCGATTGCATAACCTGAAGTTTCTCCCAGAAGAGCGTATCCCGACATGCCCTTGATCTTCGCGACGCCAAGGAGCAGTCCATTCATTCCGGTAATAGCACCTTCGGTCATCATCTTGCACCCGAATGAGAGGATTTTCCCAGAAAGTGTCGCATCGGTCACTGCCGCGTAGACCTGCGGGGACTGTGTGTAAGTTCCTGTCACGTACGCGCCAAGGGTGATAACATCCCTTGCTCCATGTTCTTTTCTAGCGAAATCCATTATCTTCTCAGATAACGCGTATTCCGTCTCTGAGACTGAAGGTTGCGCATCTCCAGTGTAAAGGATAAGATCTCTTTTTGAAGATCTGGAAGCTTTCCAGAAATAGATTTCGTTTTTCATCATCGAGACAGTCCCGTCTTCCTCGACGAAGACCTGAGGCGAGATCCCATCACAGTAAATCTCAGCAAGGAGTGCAGCAGGAAGCGTTGCGATGAGATGGTCCAAGGCAACTTTTCCCACCAGTGCGGATCCTGGTAGTCCACAAATCAAGATAGGATCTGAGAGCTTTGGTCTCTCCTTTGTTGCAAAATCAACCTTCATGCGCCTTCACTCTCTGAGTTTTGACTGCACGCACTATGTCAAATGAATCGGCTATCACATCGCGAAGATCAATGGTCCAGTTATGATCAGTTTTTGCGTTTCTTCGACCCAATCACGATTCCAATTGGTTCTTCTAGTCTTGGTTCACAGATCTCTAGCCCCTCGGGCTCTTTGCATTCGTGCGCGCTGAAGCTGAATTCAGCGAGCAGCGCTCCGCACAGAGGACACGGAATAATATCGTAGCACATGTTGAGATTCTGCCGTGAAGCACTTAAGCACCTGCCTTCTTATTAGCATTGAGTATGATGGTATGGGAGTGGGTCAATGACACATTCGACACCTTTCGAGAACAAAGAATTCGCAGCGCTCTTCTCAGAATTGAGGCGCACTGTCGCATCTGGGCTGGCGAGAAAAGTAATAGATCTCGCTGAAATCAAAGACGGCGACTCGCTTCTAGATCTTGGATGCGGTCCTGCACTTGTTTCAAAATCAATCATGCAACATCGTTCCTTAAGATATGCGTTGCTGATCGATCGCTCTATGAAAATGACGATGAGTGCAAAGGAGAACTTGAACGGCTTGAACACTAATTGCGATGTGAAGTGCTTAGACCTTGAGAAAGGTGATACTTGGTTCAAAGAGAGTGCTAAAGGCCCCTTCGACCACGTGATAGCCATCGATTTATGGCACCTCCTGACACACAGGAAGAAACTCTCAAGACTCACCTATGGAAAATTGCTTGTTGAACACGGAAATCTTACACTTGCGTTGCACAAGGAGATTTCAATAAAGAGAATGAGGACATGGCACCAGGTAAGATCAGAAATACGTGAGCAGATCTCAAGCAAGTTAAGAGAAACTTATCCAAGGTTTGAATTTGGAACCCGATCGCGAGGAGCCACTGTCCACGGAGAGGAGGTTTCAACATACCTTTCAGAGCTTTCGGCAGTTGGCTTCAAGTTGACAAAGCGGTCGGAGGACAGCAGAATGGCAGACATTAATCAAATGGTGCAACATCTGCCAGAGTCGTTCACAGTCGAGGTGAAGAGAGCGCTTCCAAAGATTCCAGGGTCGCTATTGAAAACAACGGTGGATTCCTCAGTGAGAACCGTCTTAAGAGCTCACAGGGGATTCGCGCAGTCCCCAATAGCCACCGAAGTATTCTATGTATTCACTCGAACCTAGAAATATGCTGGAAGATATCTTTCGTCGCTCACAGAGGATGCCAGGCCTCCCTCTATTGAGACGTGCGCGCCGCATTGCATGCAGTCATTCTTGCGGTCAAGGTACCATCCATTAATTTCAAAACCGTACCTGCGAACGACAATCTTGTTGCATTCGGGACAGTAAGTGTGCTCTAACGGATGGCCTGGCACGTTCCCGAGATAGGCGTACATCAAGCCTGCTTCCTTTGCGATTCTATGGTGAGCCTCCAGGGTCTTAACTGGCGTACTTGGAAAGTCTATCATCTTGTAATCGGGATGAAAGCGAAGGAAATGAATGGGCATTTCTGGGCCGAGGTTGTCATAGACCCACTTGCTGAGTTTCTTTGCCGCCTCCAAGCTGTCACCAACCTGGGGGACTATCAAGTCGGTTATTTCGAGGTGGATCTTAGTCTTTTTCCTTATCTCAAAGAGCGTCTCAAAGATCGGGTCTGCACTCGGAATGCCGATGTACTTTCTAACGAAGCTTGATTCACCACTTCCCTTGAAATCTACTGTAATACAATCCAGGAATTGGGTCATCATCTTAACTGTGTCTGGGGTTGCAAATCCGTTTGAAACGAAAATGTTGAACAAGCCCTTCCTATGGGCCTCTATGCCGATGTCCTTTGCAAACTCTATGAAGATCGTCGGTTCATTGTAGGTGTAGGCGATTCCCTGGCATCCCTGAGCCAAGGCAAGTTTCGGAACTTCCTTCGGTTCAATATCGAACCCTTCAATCTTCCTTCTTTGCGAGATATCATAATTTTGACAATAACGGCAGAGCCAATTGCAACCACTTGTCGCGACAGAATATATCTTAGTCCCAGGATGATAGTGCATCACTGGCTTTTTCTCAATCGGATCTATGTGGCCTGTGAACAGCTTGCCGTAAGAAAGCAGGAAGAGCTTGCCGCCAATATTCTGTCTTATCCCACAAAGGCCAATCTGCCCCTCTCCAAGCTGGCAGTATCTTGCACACGCCGTGCACTTTATCTTCCCGCCGTTCTGCGGAAAGTAGAGCTCTGCTTCTTTCAAAATTCCAGAATCGCGCCGAACAGTTGTAATTGGAGACTCTGACCAATAAACATTCTTACGCTCCGAATCCAGAATTGACATACGGCGCACGAGATGGGATCAGAGGTTGCTTCTACAATGACCGGAAAGGAAGTCGTGATGGCATTGGATAAGCTCTATCAAAGAGTCAATACCCCTCTATCACATTCTGATCCTTTTCAGCTCCTTATCGCAACAATATTGTCCGCCCAGAGTACTGATGCGCAGATCAACAAAGTGACTCCGAGTCTGTTTCAGAAATTTCCTGACGCCTCGTCAATGAGTCGGGCCTCGATCAAAGAGCTCGAGAAAATCGTAAAGTCCAGTGGCTTTTATCATGTTAAGGCAAGGCGGATAAGAGATGTAGCGCGGAAGATTATGAAAGAATTCAAAGGCTCTGTCCCGAAAACCATTGAAGACCTATGTAGCCTGCCGGGGGTTGGAAGAAAGACTGCGAACATTGTACTCAGCGCGGGCTTTAACAAAATCGAAGGGATAGCCGTTGACACACATGTTTTTCGAGTTTCGAGGAGGATTGGAATGACCCAAGCAAAGACTCCTGAGAAAGTGGAGCTTGATCTCATGAAAATTACCCCGCGAAAGTACTGGCCGCGTCTCACAATGCTTCTAATATTCCACGGCCGTGCAATATGTAGCGCAAGAAGGCCATCGTGCGAAAAATGTGTCCTTTCGTTGCGCTGCCTCTATTACGAGGAGCTGAGAAAGATCGATTCAAATTCATAGATGGAGAAAAGCAACATGCAGTTTGATTCAAAACAGCTTGTCTTCCTCCAAAAAAATTACATTGCACGAGTGGCAAGTTGTGGAATAAATGGGCTCCCACACGTCAGCCCAGTTTACTTTGCAGATGATAAGGATTCGATCTTCTTCGCCACCGAGAAAGGCACTCAAAAGTTCAAGGACATTTCAAAGAACCCTAAGGCTAGCATCGTCGTGGATGATTTCGATGCAGACTGGTTGCACGGAAGAAAAGGAACAGAGACGATAGAACATGCAGTGGTCGTTAGCGGAAGCGCAACGATATTGGAGAGCGGTCAAGAGTATCATGCAATGTATTCAAAATTGTTCGAAAAGTATCCTGACTACCGTGAAGAGAACTGGGATGAGGGTGCAACTCCAATAATAAAGGTCAGTGCGGATAAGATCATTTCATGGGGTCTCTGAAGTGATAAAAATTCGGTTTGGAGCTAGAGTTCAATTCTAATTTCACCCTTTGACAAAACTCTTTTTTCATCTCGAAATTCAACGTTAGCTGAACCAGTGTTTTTGCAAATGAGATTCGGAGTTGCTCTAGAAAGTTTCACCCCTCCGGGGAATAACCCTTCCGTCGAATTGATCTACAAGATTTCTGAGCTCGCAGAATCCCTCGCGTTTGACTCAGTCTGGGTGTGGGATCACATTCTACTTGGTTCTCGCAAGGTGTTTCCAGTTCTTGATTCGCTTACGACGCTTGCGATGATAGGCGCGCGAACGAAACAGATCAAACTTGGAACTAGTGTCTTGATTATCGCTCTCAGGAATCCCATAGTACTTGCAAAGGTTCTTTCTACCATTCAATACATGACCAATGGTCGTTTGATTCTTGGAGCTGCCTCAGGCTGGTACAAGAGAGAATTCGACGCCGCGGGCACTAGGTTTGAAGACAGAGGGAAGATCTTCGAAGAGCGCTTCCAGCTGATAAGGCGCCTACTCTACGAAAGTGATGTAAATTATGATTCAAGCGGGTTCGTATTGTCCCATGCTTCGATGGAACCGAAGACTCAAGTGGCTCTCCCGATGATGATTGGAGGTTATGCTGATTCAGTTCTTCGTAGGGCGGGAAAGCTATCTGATGGATGGATTGGCTACTACTATCCTCCAAAAGACTTTAACGAATCTTGGAGCAAGGTGCTTCACGCGGCATCCGATGCGGGGCGTGATGTCTCGTCTCTTCGCTCAATCAACATTGTCCCTCTTGCCATCGCAGGGAGCTTCGAGGAGGGCGATGCAATAGTGAAGGACTTTACAGGGAAGTACATGGATCTGCCAAAGGGCACACAATGCAGTCCAGAATCTGGGGTGAGGGGAACTGTGGAGGAGTGCATAGAGCAAATACGGTCATACGAAAAGGCCGGAGTGCAAGATCTCGTATTCATTCCTTGCTTTTACGAGAAGAAGCATATAGAAACTGCCGGCAAAGAAATACTGCCTAAATTTACGTAACCCCTAAGTGATCACTTTTCTCCGACTGCCAAAATCAGGTTGAACTGAATCAGAAAAGAATCGCTATTCATCTGGGAGTTGAGCCAGGCTTTGTACTTCTCAATTTCCTGAGTGCTTGCATTGGGTTTCGACTGTCCGTTTCCAGCGAACCCTAGCGCCGAGATCCTCCTGGCTATCTCTGCCTGCATCTTGTCCTCTTCGTCGCTTGTCAAGAATCTTGAATATCCAGTCAGTCTGATATTCTTGAGGCCGTTTGCCTTGAAGGCGCTGTATATCCTTCGCCCCATGATCAGTCTATCCGCTCGTGGGGAGTCGATCTTAGCTCTGATTAACTGGATGTCGGGAGGACAAGGGTACATGACAGGGGCGCCGTTTTCATCCAATGCGGCTATCTTAGAACCATTCTTCACGACTCGCACAAGTTCCTTGGTTAGCGAGTCAATGTCGACACGGTGATCTGAATAAAAGGAAGAGAATCCGAGGTCGCTGTAAGCCAAGTCGAAGGTAGAATCAGCGATGGGAAACTTACCACTGGGCGTCGCAAGTTTGACTGTTATATTGGACAGCTTAAGCTCGGCCGCCAGAGAGATTAAAGTGCTAACGTTGATTTCATTTGTGTCTACAAAGGTGACTTTTCTCTTGTTCATGTAGCGAGCAAATTTGAGCGGAACGAGCGCATTTGGTGCTGGGAAAAATAGGGCACAGTCGGACTGTTTGATTCCAAGACTCTGCCAGATTTGCCTGTTTGAGTCGAGAAGATCACCTTTTTGGGTGACAATCTCGAAATTGCGCAGATCCGCATCTATCATAAATCGGTCAGGGGCAGCAGTGACGTGCAATTGTGGAGTTATTGTATTTTCTCCTTCTCACAGCCATAATGCTAAAATCAAGATACAACACAAAATCGAAGTGTAGCTCATTGCCATCAAACAAGAAAGCGGATGGACAGATATACGTTGAAAAATCGATCTACGATTCGTCTTCTACAACGGACGGGGTCCGTATCCTGGTGATGAGAATGTGGCCGCGTGGGATCAAAAAATCGAAAATCGATGCTTGGATGAAGGATCTTGGAACAGAAAAAGATCTGATTAAAGAATGGAGGGCAGGCAAGCTCCCTCTTCAAGATTTCAGATCACGTTACATTTCTAACCTCAAGAAAAGTAAAGCCGCTCGTGATGAAATGGATCAGATAATTGATTTGCTGAAACACGGAAAAAATGTGACGCTGCTTTGCACCGACAGGGATGTTACAAAGTGCCACAGGTCGTCCCTAAAACAGATCCTGGAAGAAAGGCTGTAAAACGAACTTACTGCTAGGGAAGCACAATGATTGTTCCGTGCATCCACGGATGGTACTGGCAGTAGTAATCGTAAACTCCGGGCTTTGCGAAAGTGAACATGAAAGTACCTCCAGGGCTGAACACATGAGAAAAGTTGCCAGTCGTGCTCGTCACAGTGTCATAAGTCAGTGAATGGCTTATCCACTCCACAGTATTGTTACTGCCGATGAGAACAGTAATGTTCTGTGGTGAATACTGCCATGTCACAGGAGTCTCTTCGATGTAGATGACTGGAATATTCGCGGAATCTTGCGAAGGTGCTGAACTTATTGCCACCACAGTCATAGCAAGATACCCTCCTAGCGCGATTATCATGATAATTGAAAATGCAGGTATCAACCCCTTCATGGCTCTATTGAGTGATGACTTTCTTGTGTGCGCGGATTGCTCTAGCCTGATTGGATCAAGCCGCCTGGTCTCTCGGGTCAGCGTGATATACAGAAACCCAACAAAGTAAATAGGAGAAGGGGCGAATAAGGAGACGCCTAATAGCGCTTGTTGGCTAACCGGGTAAAGTGGATAAACCGGTGTGGTGATTAGATACAGCGCGAAACCGTAAAACATGTGGGCGGAAAGCCCGAGCATGAGCGTTAGCATCTTGAAATTGTCGGGCAACATCGGCAAAAACCCCCCGATCAACAAGCCTATGAAGAGAAAGCAAAAGTGCTCGATAACATGGATGAGCGGATTCAACACTGCAGCATCCCAGAAGGTCGGAAGGTGCCAAAACACAAGCAACCCTGAGATAACACCTAGTCCTAGGAGTCCAGTATGCATGCTTTTGATACGAGAGAATTTGCCTGATCGATAAAGAGGATAACCGATGAGGACCCCTGAGATTGCGATCACGACGTGCTGCGCCATGTGGACTACCAGGTTGACCTCAGTCGCGACCTCAAAGGGAGGAAAGGTTGTGATGAAAATGAATAGTATGATTCCGAGCACCGGGAGTGATTGGAAGGCACGCTTTAAGCGTGCATTGAAATTCCCTTTTTTTCCAAGCCCTTCTTCCATCAACAGAAACAGTTTCGCTCCGTGCTCAGCAACTAGTGGTTGACTTTCGCACACAGGAAGCAGGAGGCCTGGCTGTAAAAATGATTCTACTTTCCAAAAGCAAATGCTATTGAAAAGATGCGCAGGGAATACCTTTGAGAGTTATTAGGTGCGACAACCGTTTAAGAACTCCTAAGGGACGCACTCCGAAATCTCTCAAATCAGGAACAAAGCTCTATTCATGGAGGGTAACGCTCCGCCTGGCGGACTGTGTCTTTCTTCGTTCGTAGTTCTGACCACAGGTCGAGATGTGTTGGTCGGAAAGATGTCAAGGCCCGAGATGTTGGTAGAAAAATTCTTCGTGGGGGAGAAATTTGCACCGACTTATGTTCAGAGCAATAAATACCTCTTGCCTGCCTCTCATCTGACGTGGTACGAATCCCCGCTTGAAGCAGCGGAGAGAGTTGCAAACGAACAAGCTATGATGCCAATACCAAAAG
>DAIDAB010000230.1 GCA_027310845.1 bacterium
ACACTATCTCGTTGATGTTCAGGTCGCTCTTTTTTACATCGACATCCTTGAGCTTGAGAATCAGCTCGAATGACTGGGCAAAATTTCGCTTTGAATAATCAGACGATCTGGCTTTGCTAATCTGCTCTTCTATCTGAGACTTTGTCAACATACTGCAACACTCAATCCAAATTTAAACTGCTCAGCCGGACAGGGCTTCGTCCCATTTGCCCTGATCCACTTCTTCAATAAACTCCTTTGCTGGTTTCCCTTCGACCGTAACACCCATACTAAGGCATGAGCCCGCGACTTCCTTGGCCACTGCCTTTACAGTGGCACCATAAGACTGCTCCTTCTTCCGGGAGGCAATTTTAACTAGGCTCTCGACTGTGAGATTTCCAGCGACTGTCGCTTTCGGGGTGCCGGAGCCTTTCGCGATTCCTGACTCTTTCACAATCAGGGCAGATGCGGATGGGATCCCGACCTCCACTGAAAATTGTTTTGTCTCTGAGTCTACGACGACCTTGACTGGGACGCGCATTCCCACATAATCCTTCGTCAGGTAGTTGATCTGCTTGACTATCGCCATGACATTGACTCCCAATGGGCCTAATGCGGGACCAAGGGGAGGGCCGGCGTTGGCTTCTCCGCCCACAACAAGTGCAGAAACAGTTTTGGTCTCTGGCAACGCAAAAATCACGAGTAAGGGATTCCGCTTGCACTTGTGCGCTTAAAAATATATTGGGTTTCCCGAGAGCTGCCCTGAAACGATTTGAATCTGTATAAATGCTTCAACCACGTATGACAAGAAATTACTTGTGAAGCATTAAGATCCTCAATCTCCTGCCGATGAACATTTGACGAGTATTGCTTCTAGCTAGTGCTTTTCTTCTATCCCGTCTCCTTGAAGTGCAGACTCGTACGAGTCGATGAAAGCATCGCCCTTGGTTCATGAGGGCGAAAAATGGGTTGGGCTATTTCGACGCAGGTGCGATCAGTTTTGATGTAAAAGGAAACACCAGACTATAGGGCGTACCACTTGCGCCTACTCGCGAGATTTCGCCGCAATACAGGCGCGTTCGAGCGGCACTCCCTCTCGGTTGAAACGCATAGAGATAAGCGAATATAAAAAGCGAAGGCGCGAAAGAGAATCCCACTGAAACTCACAAAACATGGACAATTCGCAGATCTTCGGAGTTCTAATTGCAAGTATTTTATCTTCTGCGTGCTCTGGCTGTGTAACTGTTTTTCATATTTTCAAAGCAATTGTTGAACTCTCATATCTTCGCCCCAGAGAAAACCTCAACCGAAAGAAAAGGCGCAAGAAAAGAGAGACTTACTGCTCGAATGAGGCCTATCTTGCCTCATAATTTCAGAGCACGACTCTTCCACAAACAAGCCTAGAGACTCGGACTCGCAACCGCGGAGGAGGTTGCCCGGCTCACAATCTTTATGGCGCCAACATCAACAGTCACAGGAAGCTGATAAGGTGCATCGAGCAACATCACCGTGACGTCGGACCTTTGAGTTTCGACCCTGTTTATCCTCGCCTTCATCCCCTTGAAAGGACCTGCTATTATCTCAATAACGTCGTTCACATTGAGGTCAGAGATCATGGACTTTTCCACAAGGAATTTCTCGATGTCCCCGAACTGAATGTATCCTGGAACCATTCCCTTGACATGCTTGAACCCTGAAATGCTGTCAGACACTGCCTGCGCGTTTGGCGCTTCGAAAAACACGTAACTCTTTTGTGCTTCGAGAACCAGAATCGAATATACCTGAGGATCCTTTCCTTCTTGTTTTCGTCTTTCGAGTCTGTCTCCGACGAATTTGGCTACAGTCTTTTCCTGTCCTCCGGTAGTCTTTACCGCAAATATTCTAGGTGCTATTGTTTGTGACATTATTGCTCTCAACTCTTTACTGCTATGGCTTGATCAGCTACAATGAACCGGATAAGCCAAATCAATGACTGGAAATAAGGCTAACATCCCCATTTGTCGGAAAGCGTTTCTCATGGGGTGCCGGACGGGGTTGCTGGAATCCCATACACCAGCATCACCTCGGACGCGAGAAAGTATATGACGAAACCAATGGCTCCTACGATGCCAGCACCAAGAAGCACTAATTTCAGGTAGAGCATGAACTCCGCCCTGTCGGACTTTCGAGTAAGTTTCAGCACTCGATACACTGACGAAAGAGCCTTTTTCACACCCATCCTCGTTCACCGATACAAAATTCCCTTTGAAGATTCCTTGCTTTAAGGTTTGCACAGGCTCAATATATACCCTCGGTTGAATTATCTGCGTTCGGTTAGTCGTATGTGTGGTTTGACGGGGCTCCATCGACTCGCCTCTCATGAGGTTGTTAATTCGATGAAAGGAAGACTCGCGTAGAAAATGGATCAAGAAAAACAAGGAAAAAGCCCGTTCTCTTCCCGTTCTGGATGCAGATGACCTGCAGGGTTCGCTCGCGGCTATTTTCTTATAAGCTCAGGAGGCTTGAATCGATTGCATTGAAGCGATCTGCGCAATATCCCGAGGTTTTGAGAGGGAATTCAAGCAGATTGCCTCTTGCTTCAGACACTGTTTCACTTACTGTTACATCTCCACCGTACCACAACGCGATTGACTACAGCAAGCACGCATTGCAGCAGAACTTGTGGTATCGCGGCAATCTCGGGTCAGACCTTCACTCTTACTTTCGAGAAATGACCTTAATCTTCGACGAGGTATATAGAGTGACACGCGAAAGCGGGTTCTGTTGCATAGTGATAGGAAATGAGTTGTTGAAGGGGAAGATTATACCTCTCCCACATATGTTGGCGCAGCTCCTTTGTTCTGAGGATCATCGTTGGGTCTTTCACGAAGAGATTATCTG
>DAIDAB010000231.1 GCA_027310845.1 bacterium
AAGAGGAAGAAAAGTCGAGAAAGCGCAGCCGAGGGCCTTACAGAAAATCGAGGATACAAACGCCTAAAAAGAAAGTGTGAGCAATCTAGTCTTTCGCAGCTATTGCATCGATCTCTATCTTGGAATCTCTAGGAAGCTTTGCGACCTGCACTGTCGAACGCGCGGGCGGATTTAAGGCGAAGAAAGTTCCGTACACCTTGTTAAAAGCACCAAACTCCGAGAGATCTGTGAGGAACACGGTACACCTAACGACGTGAGAGAGGTCAGTGCCTGCCGCTGAAAGTACTGCCTTGAGGTTGTTCAAGACCTGCTCAGTCTGTTCCTCTATGGTTTTTCCCTCGATGTTACCGCTTTTGGGGTTGAGTGGGATCTGACCTGAGAGGAATACAAGAGTCCCGCTTGAGATTGCCTGCGAATATGGACCTATTGCCTTTGGCGCGTCTTCGGAACGAATCACATTCATACCCTGTTTCGAAACTCAGGGTTGATTTTTCTTCAAATTAATGCTTATGATTACTATTCCTGCGACGCCAATTGAGAGAAAGAGCGCCACCCAAGCTCCCATGTCTCCGTTAAGGACAGCCAGGCGAGCGAGTTCGATGAGGGGAATCAAGAGATGTTTCTCCTACGCTGAGAATGCAACCTTTGATTTTCTAACATGCTAGTGAAGATTTGTGCTGTGCGCGCTTGAAAATATTTTACAAAGAGCCATGTGATTCGTCCATCCAAAGGAACATGTTTTTTATTTCAGCGTCGTTTGTGCTCGGACTCGGAAAAACCTATTGCAGTCTGCCCCGTTCTCAGTATTGATAATTGTCACCCCTCTATTATCTATAATTGACCCAAGTCTTGATTGTGACGGAATAATGATAAACGCAAAACAGTGACATTGCTGTCTCCTTCTCACTGTAGCGTAAATTCTTGCAACGGCAGCTTGGCGTGTATTCATTCTGAACTATGCATTGACTTGCTCTTCAAAGTTCAATCTCTTTCACAATATCATTGTGACAATTACATCTCTCAGAGTATCTGGAGCTCACTTGGGCTTCATGCGGATTCTCTCAGGGTTGCCATTTGAGAAACCAGTGTTCGATGAACCGATTCGAAGCTAGATCACTTCAGTCACAGCAAAATCTTTGGTTCTAGTTTTGAGGCCTTCCTGACCAAAGACCTCGTCCGTTCTTTGAGATCATCAATGGAGCGGAACCTTCGCACGATCCTCCCATCTCTTATGAGAGGTGTAAGCAATGGCACCAGGTTCTTAGGAGGTTTGGGATCAAGCGTAATAAAATCTGAAAGCGTCTTCTCATTCCGGTAGACGTACTTCTTTCCCGAGAGGTCTCCTCTCTTTGACCTGAAGACGCGCCGCCCGTCCTCTTCAATTTCCACAATCTTCCCTCCAAAGTCAATCACAGGGGCTGTAGAGACACTCGTCCCAATCCCAAAGCCGTCCACCCAATCACGGAGATCCACAATATCCGCCTCATCCAGTCCTCCAGAAACTATGATCTTCACGTTCTCCCCGTGTCTGATTCTCAGCTCCCATCTCACCTCTTGTACTATCTTTTTGAGGTCACCGCGGCGCGAGCCCGGAGTATCGAGACGCACACCATCCAATTTATTTCCAAGAGCCTCAAACGCGTTAATTGAGGCGATCTTCTCATCGCTCAAAGTGTCGACAAGTGCTATCCTCGGCACTTCCTTTTGGAGAGCGCGATCAAACAATTTCCAAGCTTCCACTTCGTCCCCAACGCAAAGTATGAAGGCATGGGGCATTGTTCCGCTGGGCTCCTTTTTCAGGAGCCTTGCGCCGAGAACGTTTGAAACTGAATCTAGTCCCCCAATCACACTGCTTCTCTCAATCATAGCGGCAAGAGCTGGATGAGCTCGTCTAGTCCCGAAGCTGATGTTCATCTTGCCCTCCGCGAGATGTGAGATGCGCGCAGCCTTTGTGCAAATACCGCTTGACTGGCACAGGAATCCAAGGACGGGGTTTTCAAATTTCGCAAAATCCCTGTATCGCCCAGTTATCTGAACAACAGGCTCGTAGAGAGCGAGTCTCGAATCTGTTAGAAATAGCTCTCCTTCCTCCATCGCGTCGACATCGATGGGCAAGCCCTCGAGAAGTTTTGCGACCTCGTATATTCCGCATATGACAGCCCAATTCGATTCAAATGGAGTCTTGCGCGTGTAGACCTCCATTGTCACTTTTGGGTTTATGCCACCATGCTCTAGCGCGCGAACTGCGTACTCAAAATAAACATCTGTTGTCACAGCTTGCTTGATCTCTTCTTCCTTAGGAATCCAGAAGGTTCTATCTTCAAGATCCTTGTGGACTAGGTTCTTTACCAATGAGACTGACACCGATTTTCGATATCCTTTGGAACTGGCCCAGAAAGTGGGCCTTCGGAAAGATAATCTACTCGAAACTTGGAATCGAGTTTAAAGCCTTACCCTGCAGAGCATGTCTCGACATAGCAAAGGAAATAAAGGCACTTCGCGGCATGTTGCTATTCTAGGGAAGTGGCTGTTCTAATTGAGTAATAATGAGATGCCTGGAGAGATCCCATCATCAGGGTCAAAGGTTTTCGGCGGCGTAGTTTATGAATGCGTCAGATGTGGGACCAAAGTGACTGCTGATGAGCTCGCTCAGTTGCCAGAAATCAAGTGCATCTGTGGTTATAGGGTGCTGAAAAAAGCAAGACCACCTGTTGTAAAGCAAGTAAAAGCTATCTAGACCCACGAAAATCTGTTGTTTTTCTATCTCATCGAATTCGTTGATTAACGTATAGATGTAC